>JBILKS010000087.1:0-5625 GCA_044376595.1 Ilumatobacteraceae bacterium
CGAGATCGTGTCGCTCGGCGACCGCGTGGAAGCTCAGATCCTCACTCTCGAAGACAAAGAGGGTCGATTGTTGCTCTCCAAGAAGCGCGCGCAGTACGAGCGTGCATGGGGAGACATCGAAAAGGTCAAGGAAGTCGACGGAATGGTCGAAGGTCCGGTCATCGAAGTCGTCAAGGGTGGTCTCATCGTCGACATCGGTCTGCGCGGATTCCTTCCCGCATCGTTGGTCGAACTTCGTCGTGTACGTGATCTCCAGCCCTACGTGGGCAAGGTGTTGCAGGCCAAGATCATCGAACTCGACAAGAACCGCAACAACGTCGTGTTGTCGCGCCGTGGTTTCCTCGAGGAAACCCAGAAAGAACAGCGCGACGAGTTCCTCACGCACCTCAAGCCCGGCGAGATTCGCCAGGGTGTCGTCTCCAGCGTGGTCGCTTTCGGTGCATTCGTCGACCTCGGCGGCATGGATGGACTGATCCACGTGTCCGAGTTGTCGTGGAAGCACGTCGACCATCCGGGTTCCGTCGTGCAGGTTGGCGACGAAGTCACCGTTCAGGTGCTCGATGTCGACATGAGCCGCGAGCGCATCAGCCTCTCCCTGAAGGCCACCCAGGCTGATCCCTGGCAAGAGTTCGCCAACAGCCACGAAGTGGGCCAGTTGGTCTATGGCCGGGTCACCAAGTTGGTTCCCTTCGGTGGATTCGTCCAGGTGGGCGACGGGATCGAAGGTCTCGTGCACATCTCCGAAATGTCGGCTCACCACGTCGACTCGCCCGAGCAGGTTGTGACCCCCGGTGAGGAACTGTGGGTCAAGATCATCGATCTCGATCTCGAGCGCCGCCGCATCAGTCTGTCGATCAAGCAAGCCGCCGAGGGTGGCGAGTTGGCCGAGGAATATCGCAGCCACTTCGAAGTCGATGAACACGGCAACTGGGTGGGCGGCGACGACGCCGAACGCGAAGCTGCGTGGGCCGACTACTACAAGGAATACGGAACCGACGGCGCTGCTCCCGAAGCAGCTGCCGAGGCTCCTGCCGCCGAGTAGTACGTCTTCGACCGGCGATGATCCTCGTAGGACTCACCGGAGGCATTGGATCGGGCAAGTCCACGGTGTCGCAGTTGCTGCGCGATCTCGGTGCGGTGGTCATTGATGCGGATGCCATCGTCCATGAGCTCCAGCAACCCGGGCAACCACTGCTTGCAGAACTGGCAGAGGCCTTTGGGCACGAGATCATCGATGACAACGGTGCTCTTGATCGCCCCGCGTTGGCCGCAAAGGCCTTCGGAGACGCCGAGGCATTGACGCGCCTGAACAAGATCGTCCACCCAGCGGTGGGTCGTGAAATGGCGGCGCGCCTCGATGCCCAGCGTGGCACCGAGAACGTCGTTGTCCTCGACATCCCACTGCTGGTGGAGAACCCGCGCGAGGGATTGTGCGGAACTCTCGTCGTCGACATTCCCACCGACGTCGCGGTGGCGCGCTTGGTGGCGTACCGAAACATGGTCGAAGACGATGCCCGAGCACGCATTGCCAAGCAGGCGTCGCGAGAGGCGCGACGAGCCATTGCCGACCGCGTGATCGACAATTCCGGAGACATGGAGGCTCTTGCCCGCCAAGTCGAGGCGGCGTGGGAGTGGATGAGTGCGCTTCCTCCTGCTGCCCACGATGCGGGGAAGCCCTCACGCCCTAGCGTGTAGTCATGAGTACGGAGCGCCACGTCTTTCAAGTGGTGTCCGACTACTCACCCGCGGGCGACCAGCCGGCGGCAATTGCCAACCTTTCCGCGGGCATCGAAGACGGTGAACGTTTCCAGACGTTGCTCGGTATCACCGGTTCGGGAAAATCCGCAACGATTGCATGGACAATCGAAAAAACTCAACGACCTACGTTGATTCTGGCGCCGAACAAGAGTCTTGCGGCCCAGCTGACCCAGGAGATGCGTGAGTTCTTTCCGCACAATCGGGTCGAGTACTTCGTCAGTTACTACGACTACTACCAGCCCGAGGCCTATATCGCCTCCAGTGACACCTACATCGAGAAGGATTCGTCGATCAACGACGAGATCGACCGTCTTCGACACTCTGCCACCGCGGCATTGCTGACCCGTCGCGACACCATAGTGGTGGCGAGTGTGAGCTGCATTTACGGTATGGGAGATCCCGACGAATACCGTGGTCAGTTGCTCGAGCTCCATGTCGGTGTCGACTACGACCAACGCAGCATTTTGAAGAGGCTCGTCGAGTTGCAGTACGACCGCAACGACATGACTTTGGGTCGCGGTAACTTTCGTGTGCGTGGCGACACCATCGAGGTGCACCCCGCATACGAAGAGTCGGTCTTGCGCATAGAGATGTTCGGCGACACCGTGGATCGGATCACGATGATCGACCCGTTGACGGGAGAGAACCTTTCCGAGCTCACCGAAGTCCTGGTGTTTCCGGCCACCCACTATGTCGCCGGTGATGAACGCATGCGGCGCGCCGTGTTGGGGATCGAAAAGGAGCTTCAAGAAAGGCTCAAGTACTTCGAGGAAAACGGCAAGTTGCTCGAGGCTCAGCGTCTGCGGATGCGCACTCAGTACGACCTGGAGATGATCCAGGAGATGGGCTACTGCAATGGCATCGAGAACTATTCGATGCACATCGATGGTCGACAGCCCGGCGAGCCTCCCTTCACGTTGCTTGACTATTTCCCCGACGACTATCTGCTGGTGATCGACGAGAGTCACGTCACCGTCCCCCAGCTTCACGGTCAGTACGAGGGCGACCGCTCCCGCAAGGACACATTGGTGGAGCACGGCTTTCGCTTGCCGTCCGCACGCGACAATCGACCGTTGCGCTTCGAAGAGACCATGCAGAGGGTCAACCAAGTGGTTTTCCTGTCGGCCACTCCGGGCAAGTACGAGATGCAACATTCCCAACGCATCGTCGAACAGATCGTGCGTCCGACAGGTCTTGTGGATCCTGAGGTGCTGGTCAGGCCCACGAAAGGCCAGATCGACGATCTGGTGTCGATGGTCGAGGAGAGAGTGGAGAAAGGTGACCGCATCCTCGTCACCACCCTCACGAAGAAGATGGCCGAAGACTTGAGCGAGTACCTCCTCGAACAAGGGCTCAAGGTGCGTTACTTGCATTCGAACATCGACACGATCCAGCGCATCGAGATCCTCCGAGCCCTGCGTCTTGGCGAGTTCGACGTTCTGGTGGGAATCAACTTGCTGCGCGAAGGTCTGGACCTACCCGAAGTGTCCCTCGTTGCCATTCTCGACGCCGACAAACAGGGTTTCCTGCGCAGCGAGACATCGTTGATCCAGATGATCGGGCGTGCGGCTCGAAACGTCGATGGTCAAGTGATCATGTACGCCGACACCACGACGCCGGCCATGGAGGCTGCCATCGGCGAGACGCGCCGGCGCCGTGAACGGCAGTTGGCCCACAATGCCGAGCACGGGATCAACCCGCAGACGATTCGAAAGGCGGTGGGTGACATCCTGTCGCTTTTGCGGCCCGACGATTCGGCACCTCTCCCCGGAAAGGGTCAGCGCAAGAATCGCGAGCGCGACAAGGTGCAACGAGAGTTGAAATCGCTGCCCGAGCAAGAAATGCAGCGTCTCATTCAGACCCTGGAAGAAGAGATGCACGAGGCTGCCGCAGAAATGCGCTTTGAATACGCCGCACGCCTTCGCGACGAGGTCAAGGAGCTGCGCCGTGAACTCCGAGATGCGGGCTAGCGCCGTTTAGCACCATTCGGCCCTGCTGGGTACCCTTGCCGGTATGGCTGACCAGATCGTTGTGCGCGGAGCACGTGAGCACAACCTGAAGAATGTCAGCGTCGAGCTACCCCGAGACAAGCTCATCGTGTTCACCGGCTTGTCGGGCTCGGGAAAGTCGAGCTTGGCGTTCGACACCATCTATGCCGAGGGTCAGCGGCGATACGTGGAGAGTCTCTCTGCCTACGCGCGCCAATTCCTCGGACAGATGGACAAACCCGATGTCGACCACATCGACGGTCTGTCTCCTGCCATCTCCATCGACCAGAAGTCGGCGTCACGTAACCCGCGAAGCACTGTCGGAACAATCACCGAGGTGTACGACTACCTCCGCCTGTTGTATGCCCGTATCGGAGTCCAGCATTGCCCCAACGACGGAACGCGATTGGCTCGTCAGACCCCGCAACAGATCGTCGACCGCTTGTTGGACTTGCCTGAGGGAACCCGTTTCCAGGTACTGGCGCCGGTGGTGCGAGGCCGAAAGGGGGAATACGACACGTTGCTGAACGATCTTGCGGGCCAGGGTTTCGTGCGCGCACGGATCGACGGTGAGTTGGTAGACATCGCCGAATTCCTCCGTGCCGACAAGAAACTTGCTCGTTACGAACAACACTCGATCGAGGTGGTCGTCGACCGGCTCGTCAAGCGCGACAACATCGGTCGTCGACTCACCGACAGCTTGGAGACGGCGCTCAAACTCGCTGAGGGAGTTGCCCAGGTCGAACTCATGGGCGAAAAGGAAGCCGCTGGCAAAGATGCTGAGGGTGAAGTATTGACTTTCAGTCAGCACTTGGCATGTTCAGCCTGCGGCAGCAGTTTCGAGGAACCTGCTCCCCGAAATTTCTCGTTCAACTCGCCCTACGGTGCATGTGAGAACTGCGACGGTTTGGGAACCAAGTTCGAGGTAGATCCCGATCTCGTTATCCCGGACGGAGATCTGCCCCTGAACGAAGGTGCGATCGCGCCATGGCGATCCGCGCACACCCAGTACTTCAACCGCATGTTGGAGTCGGTTGCCGAAAAGTACAAGATCTCTCTCGACAAGCCCTACACGAAGCTCACCGACAAGCAGAAGAACATCGTTCTTCACGGCGTCGAAGAGGGCCTTGTTGTCAAGTACCGGAATCGCTACGGACGCACACGTCAGTTCAACACCCACTACGAGGGAATCATTCCGTGGATCAAGCGACGCCACGAGAGCGCCGAAAGTGACTGGTCGCGCGAGCAATACGAGACCTACATGCGCGAAGTTCCGTGCCCCGCATGTGCCGGCGCCCGACTGAAGCCGTCCTCGTTGGCGGTCACCATCGGAGACAAAAGCATTTCCGAAGTGTGCGATCTGCCCATCGGCGAATCAGCAAAGTTCTTGGCGGCCCTGAAGTTGAACCAACGCGACGCGATGATCGCCGAGAGGGTCACCAAGGAGATCAACGCGCGATTGGGATTTCTGCTCGATGTGGGTCTCGACTACCTCTCGTTGTCGCGCAGTGCAGGAACCCTCGCGGGTGGGGAAGCGCAGCGAATTCGTCTCGCCAGTCAGATCGGATCAGGCTTGGTGGGCACGCTCTACGTGCTTGACGAACCCTCGATTGGCCTTCATCAACGCGACAACCGTCGTCTGATCGACACACTGCATCGACTGCGCGATCTTGGCAACACTGTGCTGGTGGTGGAGCACGACGAAGACACCATCCGAGAAAGCGACTGGATCGTCGACATCGGCCCGGGAGCTGGAGAGCACGGCGGCGAAGTGGTCTACAGCGGCAAGGTTCCGGGTATCGGAAAAGTTGCTGAATCCGTGACCGGGCAGTACCTGGCAGGAAAGCGCAGCATCCCCGTGCCGGCGCAGCGGCGTGCG
>JBILKS010000088.1:0-5617 GCA_044376595.1 Ilumatobacteraceae bacterium
TGCATGGGTCGACGCAGCACACGCGGTGCAAATGGTTTCATTCGGACCCTGGAGGCCGTAACGCATGGAAATGGCTGCCCCCGAGGCGTTGGCCATCATCATGGGCACCAGGAACGGCGAGACACGTCGCGGCCCCTTTTCCATGTTCACGATGACTTGTTCCTCAAGGGTGTGGAGCCCACCGACACCCGTGGCGAAAATGGTTCCAAAGCGATCTTTGGTGGCGGCAATGGCACCGGCCTGCTCGAAGGCTTCGGCAGCGGCGGCCAGGGCGAACTGCTCGACGCGGTCCGCGCGACGGGCTTCCTTCGGGTTGTCGAAATAGGGAGATGCATCCCAATCGACGATTTCATTCGATTTGGTGTCGACGATGGAAGGCCCGAGAAGGCCACGCCAGAAGTTGTCTTTGCCGACTCCACAGGGTGCCACCACTCCCAAACCCGTGATGGCTACGCGGTACGGACCGCCGTTGGCGAAGGGATTGCGCATCAGAGCTTGGAGGTGACCAGATCGAAGGCCTGGCCCACGGTCTGAATGCCTTCCAACTCTTCTTCGGGAACTTCGACCCCGAACTCTTCTTCGAGAGCCATCACGAGCTCGACAAGGTCGAGGCTGTCAGCATCGAGATCGTCACCGAACTTGGCGTCCTTCGTGACCTTGGAGGCATCGACGGACAATACGTCGACCGCACACTTGGTGAACCGTGCAAAAAGATCGTCGCTCATGGGGGCTCCTTGTGATGAGAGGGCAGCATGGCCTTCGGCTGCTTCCGTGACTGGCGATCCCATTCTTGCACTTCCGCCAGCCGAGAATCATGACCCACAACGCCGGGTCATCCGAGACGCGATGAGCGGGGAGTCAGTGCCCCATGCCCAATCCGCCATCGACCGGGATGACGGCTCCGGTGATGTAGGCGGCGTCGGGAGACGCGAGAAATGTCACGACTCCGGCGATTTCCTGTGGTGTGGCCATCCGTTGAAGTGGTACGGCCGACGTGAGCTCTGCCAGACGTTTTTCGCCCAGCGCCGCTGTCATGTCGGTGGACACCGGTCCGGGCGCAACCACGTTGACCGTGATGCTGCGCGACCCGAGCTCACGGGCAAGAGATCGGGCAAGACCTACAAGGCCGGCCTTGGATGCCGCGTAGTTGGCCTGACCGCCTGAACCGAGAAGACCCACAACCGACGACATGAGAATGATGCGACCACTCCGCGCCCGCAACATCTGCTGGCAGGCACGCTTGCACACGCGATAGGCCGCGGTGAGATTGGCGTCGATGACCGACGCAAAATCGTCCTCGCTCATCCGGAGCAACAAGCCGTCGTTCGTGATGCCCGCATTGGAAACAAGGATCTCCACGTTGCCGAGCTTCTCTTCAACCTCCGAGAAAGCAGCATCAACCGACGACGAAGAGGTCACGTCGCATTTCACGGCGAGGACTCCCGCATCGATCAGCGCCTGTGGCGGTGTACTGGAGTTGTAGGTGACTGCAACCCTGTCGCCGTTTGCCGCGAAACGTTCGGCACAGGCAGCCCCGATACCCCGTGAACCGCCTGTGATCAACACCACACGTGACATGTCAGACCCCCCACCGAATGATGGCACTGGCGGCGGTCATGCCGGCACCAAAGCCCACCAAGAGAACCAAGTCGCCAGGTGAGATTCGTCCCTGGTCGGCGGCATCGAACAGGGCAAGTGGGATCGACGCTGCTGATGTGTTGCCGGTCTCGTGGATGCACACGGCGGTTCGCTCCGACGGAATGCCGAGTCGGTCGCACGCGGCTGTGATGATGCGGATGTTCGCCTGGTGAGGCACGACGAGTGAGAGTTGGTCGGATGTCACACCAGCGGCGGCCATCGACTTCTGCGCGGAATCCACCATGATGCGTACGGCCCGGCGAAAGACCTCTTTGCCGTCCATGTGGATGGTGCCGCCCACCTCGCAATAGAGAATTCCTTCGGCGGAACCATCGGCGTCGAGGTCCCACCCCAGAAGTTGGCCCGGGCCTTCGGTGGCTTCGAGTACGGCGGCTCCCGAACCATCGGCGAAAAGAATGGCGGTGTTGCGATCGGACCAGTCGGTGATCCTGGCCAGGGTGTCGGTGCCGATCAGCAGAATCTTCTTCGCACCCATGGCGATGAGTCCGTGGGCCACCACCGTTCCGTAGACGAAGCCGCTGCAGGCGGCATTCACGTCGAATGCGCCGCAACGCAGACCAAGGGCGTTCTGCACGTTTGCCGACGTGGCAGGAACCGTGCGATCCGGCGTCGTGGTGGCGAGCACGAGAGCGTCGATGTCGGCAGGGTCCACACCAGACATCTCGAGAGCTTTGCGGCCGCTTTCGATGGACAGTCCAGCAGTTGTGCCACCGACATGTCGACGCTCGATGCCGGTGCGTTCTCGTATCCAATCGTCGGAAGTGTCCATCATCGCTTCGAGATCGACGTTGGTCAGAACTTTCGGCGGGAGGGCGCGGCCCCATCCAGTGAAGCGAGCACCGATGACGCCCGGGGGGATCGATGGCATGAAACTACGTCGTCCTCAGCCAAGCAATGGGCTGACGATGAGTGACGCGTTCGCCGTCGACGGCGATGTAGCTCTGGAGGATGCCGGCAAACGGACTGCGTACCTCTTGTTCACCCACACTTCCAAGAACTTCTCCCACACGGATGTGGGTGCCCGCAGGGTGTGCGACATCGTGGGAAAAGACGCCTGCACACGGACTGACCACCAGACGTTCGGTGGCAAACAGATGCTCGCCCTCCAACTGTGTGGCCGACGCCGACGCCGCCTGGTTCACCCAGTCGATGAGCTTGTCGAGCTCATCGGGTGTTGCCACGCTGATCGTTCTGGCACTGTCGACGGTGCGCTTGGCCATGCCGGTCAGAACTCCACCGGGTCCGAGTTCGACGAAACCGGTGACGCCCGATTCAGCCATCGTGAGGAGTGAATGCTTCCAGCGAACAGGGCTCGACAACTGAGCAGAGAGAAGGGACGACCATTCGGTGCCCGAGTCGTGGGCCAACGCGTCGACGTTGGAGACAACGGCCACTTCTGTGTCGCGGATGTTTGCAGTGGCAATTGCCTGGCGCAGGCGATCCCTCGCAGCGGCCATGAAGGGTGTGTGAAATGCGCCCGACACCTGCAACGGCATCACTTTCTTGGCGCCCAGTTCCTTGGCGTGTTTCGCGGCTGCCTCGACGCCAGCGGGCGATCCCGCAATCACCACCTGACCTGGAGCATTGAAGTTGGCTACCCATACGTCGCTGTCGGCACGACGGCAGGCCACTTCGACGTCTTCGTCGTCGAGGCCGAGTACGGCAGCCATGGTGCCGGGTGACTCGGTGCCGGCATCGTGCATGGCCGAGGCGCGCTCGGCAACCAGCAAGACACCGTCGTCGTAGCTGAGCGCACCTGTGGCCGTGAGCGCCGTGTATTCACCGAGACTGTGCCCTGCACAGAAAGACGGCTCGATACCGAGGCGTTCGACTGCGTCCAAGACCATCAGGCTGGAGACGTACGTGGTCATCTGGGCGTTGCGTGTGTCGCGAAGTTCGTCGGCGTCGGCGTCGAGGAGAAGTCGCCCGATGTCGCGACCAGCGATGTCGGATGCCTCGGTGACGAGTTCCCAACTTTCGTGGTCCACCCAGGGTCGGCCCATGCCGGGCCGCTGGGAACCTTGGCCTGGGAACGTGAAAGCAAGCATCGCTCAGCGAGATTAGACGTTGAGCATCGACGTATGGATGTTTCTCGCCGGTAGGGCTGTAGTCTGCACGGGACTTGTGGCCCGAGTGGCGGAACGGCAGACGCGGCGGACTCAAAATCCGCTGTCCGGAAGGGCGTGTGGGTTCGAATCCCACCTTGGGCACTCGTATCTCTGCGTCGGGCGTGGCGCACGAGTGAGCCGTAGAGTGCTGCGGTGGAGTCCAACTCGTGGCTGGTACGCCGTCGTCTCGCTCAGACCGCACAGCGTTTGCGTGAAACGCGCGAGAAGTTGGCCGTGGCCGAAGAGCAGTTGTCGGCCCTGGAAGAAGATGCCGAAGATCAGGGCATTCGCTCGTTGGTGTCCGACAATCCCGAATACGGACCAGAATCCCGTCAGGCCTCTGCACATGCGGCCTCGATGAGGCGGCACCGCGACGATCTGAGGCGTACCCTGACTGACTTGGAACGGCGTCAAGACGCTCTCCTCGACAAAATGACTGGCAAAAGTTGAGAATCGGCCCATGAATGCGGTCATTGATGTACACGGATATCTGATGAAGACGGAGAGCAAATGGCCACGCGCGTAGTGATCGCCGAAGACGAGGCCATCATTCGTCTCGACCTCCGGGAAACCCTTGAAGAAGAGGGATACGAAATTGTGGCCGAAACCGGTCGCGGAGACCATGCAGTCGAGTTGGTCCGTGAGCACAAGCCCGACCTCGCAATCCTGGACATCAAGATGCCGTCGATGGACGGGCTCGAAGCCTCGCGTTTGATCAGCGCGGAAAAGATCTGTCCCGTTGTCCTCGTCACTGCGTTCAGCCAACGTGAAATCATCGAACAGGCACGTGATGCCGGCGCTCTGGCCTACATCGTCAAGCCATTCCAGAAGAGCGATCTCGTGCCTGCCATCGAAGTGGCCCTTGGCCGGTTTCGTGAGATCCGTCTCCTTGCCAATGAGATCGGCGCACTCGAGGAACAACTCGAGACACGCAAGATCCTCGACCGCGCGAAGGGAATCCTCATGGACTCGCACGGCCTGAACGAGCCCGATGCATACGCATTCATCCAACGTTGCGCAATGAGTGAGCGAACGAAGATGCGCGACATTGCCGAGCGTGTGGTCGAAGGTTCTCTCACCCCATGAGCTGCCTGCAAGCAAAGAGCCACATGGGAACAAAGAGTGAGGTCGTGGCGTGAAGATGATGGTCCTCGACGGCAACTCGCTTGCGTACCGGGCCTTTTTTGCACTGCCTGCGGACATGGCTACGGCCAGTGGCCAAGTCACCAACGCCGTGTTCGGCTTTGCCTCGATGTTGTCGAATCTGCTGAAAGAACATCGTCCCGATTCCTTGGTTGTCGTTTTTGATCGCCCCGAGCCCACGTTCCGGCACATCGCGGTTCCGGAATACAAGGCCCAACGCGAGTCGGCCCCCGAGATTCTCCGTCAGCAGATCGGCATCATCCGGGAACTCCTCGACGCACTCGGCGTGACCGTTCTCGACATGGTGGGTTTCGAGGGTGACGACATCATTGCCACGCTGGCGCGCAAGTGTGAACAATCCGGGAACGACGTGGTGATCGTCACCGGGGACAGGGACAGTTATCAACTCGTCCGAGACCCTCACGTGAAGGTTCTCTACAACAAGCGGGGTGTGAGCGACTACGCCATCTACGACGAAGCAGGAATCGTCGAACGGACCGGCGTGGTGCCCAACAGGTACGTCGACTACGCCGCCTTGCGTGGAGATCCCAGTGACAACCTCGTTGGTGCAAACGGGGTGGGAGAGAAGACCGCCGCCAAACTCGTGAACGAGTACCCGAACCTGCTGGCCATCTTCGACGCGGCATCCCAGCAGACGCCGAAGCTCCGTGCGTCGCTCGAAGAATCACGAGAGCGCGTTTTGCGCA
>JBILKS010000089.1:0-5587 GCA_044376595.1 Ilumatobacteraceae bacterium
CGATCGAAGGATTTCCATGATTGTGCAGGGCTCCACGCACTCGCTCTCCGAGTGGAACAAATGATGGAGGTTCCTGCCCCGGGCCTTTTGTCCCTCCAAACCCAACATCTGTCGGGCTGCCACATTGATGCGGATCACCTTCCCGAAACGGTCGGTGGCAATCACACCGTCACCGGCCATGTCGATGATCCGCTGGTGCAGCCGGTTGATGTCGGAGAGCTGGCGTTCTTTCTCGCGCAGTTTGCGTTCGAGTTCGCGATGTCCCTTCCGTGTCGGGAGTGTCGAGTTTCCTGGTTGAAAGCCGCCCATAGACCAGTGAAGGTAGTGACGTGCCTTCTATACAAATGTCCCGATCGTGTTGTCGGTATGAACGTACTCGCTCCGGGAAATCTCTATTCGGAAGAAATGGTCATTCGGCGAGGATGGGCTGGAGGGTGAGTTCCGGTTCGTCGGCGAGGAGACGCTGCAAGCGGAACTTGTTCTCGAACAGTGCCACCAACGCTTCGTCGCTGCGTTTCAGAATGCGGATGCCGCCGATTGCCTGGAGCCGTGGAATGCTGGCCTTGTCGGTGAGGCGGATTGCTTGGTAGATGGTGGGGCGCACTTCGATGGGGGCGTTGAACTCGCCGGCAAGGCGATGTGCGAATACCTCGAGTTGGAGAGCGCCAACAGCGGCCAGGATGGGATCGGCATCGCCGAGATCGGGGTCGCGCAGCACCTGAACCACACCTTCTTCGTCGAGTTGGGTGAGTCCGCGACGGAACTGCTTGAACTTGCCGGAGTCGAGTGGGCG
Source organism: Ilumatobacteraceae bacterium (assembly GCA_044376595.1). GTDB lineage: Bacteria > Actinomycetota > Acidimicrobiia > Acidimicrobiales > Ilumatobacteraceae > F1-20-MAGs119. The sequence goes on from JBILKS010000089.1 coordinate 794, forward strand.
GGCAGTGGCAAAGACCTCGGGTTCGAAGCGGGGGACTCCGGGGAACACCACGGCGTCACCTGCAAACAGGGTGTCTCCGATGCGCAGATCGCTGGCGTTGATGAGCCCCACGATGTCGCCCGGATATGCCGTTTCGATGGTCTCGCGGTCGGCACCGAATGCCGTGGTGGCGTATTTGGTGCCCACCGGTTTCCCGCTGCGGGCACAGATGACGTCCATGCCCCGTTGGAACTCTCCGGAGCACACTCGGGCAAAAGCGAGCCGGTCGCGATGGTTCGGGTCCATGTTGGCCTGGATTTTGAAGATGAATGCAGAGAACGGTGCGTCGAGTGGTCGCGGCGCGGAGTTGACATCGACTCGCGGGCTGGGTGGCGGCGCCAAGTCGATCACCGCATCGAGCAACATTCGTACGCCAAAGTTGGTGAGCGCAGAGCCAACGAACACCGGCGTTGTCTGGCCGGCAAGAAACGTGTCGAGATCGAGGTCGGCGCCGATGGCGTCGAGCAATGAGCATCCGTCGACCGCGGCCTGCCATGCAGAACCCTCGTCACGTGCAGCCACGTCGGGTGCAACCACTTCTTCGGGCGAAAGGTCGGCGCCGCGGGCCGTACGAGTGAAACGAATGAAGTCACCGGTGCGCCTGTCGATGACCCCGCGGAAGTCACCCGGAATGCCCACGGGCCAGGTGACCGGAGTGGGCTTGAGGCCGATTTGTTCTTCCACTTCGTCGAGAAGCTCGAGTGGATCACGCCCGGGCCGGTCGTACTTGTTGAAGAAGGTGAGGACCGGAAGGTTGCGCGAGCGGCACACCTGAAACAGCTTGAGGGTTTGTGCCTCGATGCCCTTGGCGGTGTCGAGCACCATGATGACGGCATCGACTGCGGCGAGAACACGGTACGTGTCTTCCGAGAAATCACGGTGGCCGGGTGTGTCGAGCAGATTGAAGGTGTGGCCACGGTAGGGGAACTGCAGCACGGCCGAGGAAATTGAAATGCCACGCTGCTTTTCGAGGTCCATCCAGTCGGATGTGGCGGCCTTGCGGCCTCCGCGGGCACGTACCGTGCCGGCCTCTTGCACGGCGCCTGCGTACAGCAGGAACTTCTCGGTGAGGGTGGTCTTGCCCGCGTCCGGGTGACTGATGATTGCGAAGGTGCGACGTAGCGCGCTTTCAGCGGTGACATGGGCAGAAGAAGCGGCATTCATTGCGTCAGGCACGGTATCTGCTTCTGGGCCGTTCCGAAGGGTGGGGAGATCCGAATAAGTTGGCACGGTGCACACTCCGTTCGATCCCGTCCCGTTCATCCATGGTCCGGCAATGGCGAATCGCTTCATGCTGTCGCCTCTCACCAACCAGCAGAGTCACGACGACGGAACGTTGTCCGACGAAGAGCACCGGTGGCTCGCGATGCGGGCACTCGGTGGCTTTGGCCTCACCATGACATGCGCCGCCTCCGTGCAAGACATCGGACGTGGCTTCACCGGGCAACTGGGATGCCACGACGATGCGCACATTCCGGGCCTCACACGCCTTGCGTGCGACATTTCAATGGCCGGCAGCGTGGGCATCGTTCAGTTGCACCATGCGGGGAATCGGTCGCCGAAGGAACTGATCGGTACCAGGCCCGTATGTCCGTCGGACGACCCCGAAACAGGCGCACGAGAACTCACCACCGCCGAAGTCGACGGGGTGATTCGTGACTTCGTCGCCGCAGCCGTGCGTTGCGACCAGGCTGGCTTCGATGGTGTGGAGCTTCATGGCGCACACGGGTACCTTCTGTGCCAGTTCCTCTCTTCGGAACTGAATGTCCGTACGGATCACTACGGAGGCTCGCTCGAGAATCGTGCTCGACCGTTACTCGACATCATTCGTGGCATCAGGGAAACATGTCGACCCGATTTCCACGTGGGGGTGAGGTTGTCTCCCGAGCGTTTCGGGATGAAGATCGCCGAGATCATCCAGGTGTACGCATGGTTGGTGGAAAGCGAACTGGTGGACATGATCGACATGTCGCTGTGGGACTACGCCAAAGAAGCCAGCGACGAGGGATACAAGGGTCAGAGACTGGTTGACATTTTTGGCTCCCTCGACCGGGGTGCCACGCGTCTGGCAGTTGCAGGCAAGATCCACTCGGGGCGTGACGTCGTCGAGGTGCTGCGCAGCGGCGTCGACATTGCCGCAATCGGCCGGGCAGCCATCACCAACCACGACTTCCCACGTTGCGTCGCTGACAATCCGGATGTTTCGATGCGCCCGTTGCCGGTGTCGGTCGAGACCCTGCGCAACGAGGGATTGTCCGACGTGTTCATTGGCTACATGCGGAACTGGAAGGGTTTCGTCGCCGACTGACTTTCGGATCGTCGGTGGCGACCCGTACAATGAAGCGTCACAGTCGGAGGATCGGGTCATTTGTTCTGCGCCATTGCGAGTACGGGAAGAACTGCAACGTCGTTCCTTGCCGAATGCCTGAACCGCATTCCGGGTGTGGCGGCGTTGCACGAGGGGCACCTTGGCAACGACGACGGCCCAGACATCCTTCCGCTCGTTAACCTGGAGAACCTCCAGGCCTTCAAGAGCCCCGACGCGGCGGCACAGGCGGTGGCCAAGAAACGTTCACCCGAGATTCTGAACAAGGCCATCTCCGATCTGGGTGTGCAGGTGTTGTTCGACGTGGCCTATTACAACTCGGTGATTCTCGACGAGATCCTCCGCAGGGTTCCCGATTCCCGGGGCGTGTGTGTCATCCGCGATTGCGAGAGTTTTGTTCGCTCGGCAACGTGGTTGCAGGGCGAGGACCCGATGCCCGTGGGTTGGCCAGATCCGGACAAGCCACTGAGCACGCGTGAGAAGTTCATTGCCATGGGCCGCGTGCGCCCGGTGGAATCCGACGCTGCCGCCGAATGGGCCGGATGGGGTGCGACGCGTCGCAACATCTGGCTGTGGAAGACCACCAACCACATCCTGATCGACGTTTGCTTGCGATGGTCCGACCGGGTCGACGTGATCGATTTCCAACGTCTGGTGCGCGACCCTGCCGAGGTGATCACTGCGATTCTGGCCGGCGTGGGACACCGTCACGACCAGTTCAATCCTGACGTTCTCAACACCGCGATATCGGCAGCGTTTGCCCGGCAGAACGAGCGCACGGGCGGTTACCAGTTGCAAGAGAGCTCAACCTGGTCTGCTCAGGATCGCGAGTTGTTGCATGAAGCGCAGGAATCCATCGACGAACGAGTGAGGAAATTGTATGTCTGACACCTTGAACGATGTCTTGTCGGTGGTCCGCGAGGTTTTGGTGCAGCGTGGAGACACGAATCCCGATCTCACCGAGAACTCAGCCATGGGTGATCCGTCGTCGTGGGATTCCCTGGCGTTCGTGGAGATCTTCGTGACCGTGTCGCAGCGATTCGGTCTCGACGTGAGCGATGACGACGCGATTCATTTCATGTCGGTCCGCGAGATCGTGGAGTTCGTGGGTAGCCATCGGTGATGCGGCTGGGTGATCTCCTGGGCGATCAGTTGATTCGCAGGAACGACGAACTTTCGGTGTTCGAGGGCCCACTCGGCAGTGGTCGCTCGGCGTTGTCACGTTCAGAGAGTTTGCGGTGCCTCCGCGCCCTCGAGGACGTCATCGCAAGTACGGCTTCGCACGTTGCTGGGGGCAGACGTGTGCGGGTGGGGATTCTCAGCAACCATCGCATCGAGACCTACCTTGCGGTGCTTGCAGCGGTGCTCGGAACCCATACATTCGTGCCCCTCAATCCCAAGTTTCCGATGGCTCGCCTGAACAGCATCGTCGACCTTGCGAACCTCGACATGGTGATGGGCGACGTCAGCTCGCGGCCCGTGTTCGAGCAGCTCGACGGCACCTTGCCGTACATCGACATTTCATCGGTGGCGCACAACGCATTGGCCGTCGATCTTGATGCCGAGACGATCGCTGACATCGATGTGTGGATCGATGGCGCATTGCAGCGTGAAATCGACTCCGCGGACATCGTGTATGTGATGTTCACGTCTGGTTCCACGGGCCAGCCCAAAGGTGTGCCGATTTCCTACGGCAATCTTGCTGCCTACGTCAACGGCGTCACCGAGCTGCTGGACATACCGTCCGGATGGCGGTTCTCGCAATTCTTCGACCTCAGCTTCGATCTCTCGATGCATGACATTTTCGTGTCGCAGCGAACGGGGGGAGTGTTGGTGGCTCCTTCTCCGGTGGATCTCATGATGCCGGCCGCTCACGTGGCCAGAGAACGACTCGACATGTGGTTCTCGGTTCCGGTGTTGGGCGCACAACTCGGCGGCTCGGCACCGAAAGAGGGTTACCCCGGTCTGGCCTGCATGCTTTTCTGCGGCGAAGCGTTGCCGATGGAGACAGTGGTTGCGTGCCGACCTTGGTTGCGCGCCTCCGGCACCATGTGGAATCTGTACGGCCCCACCGAGGCAACCATCGCGTTCACCGCGAGCGAAGTCACGAACTCCGAACGAAGCGGCGGTAACGCATCCATCGGCACGGCATTCGGTGACAATGCAACTGCTCTGTTGGCCGACGATGGGTCGGTCTCCCAGAGCATGGCGGTCGGCGCGGAAGGCGAACTGCTTCTGGGTGGACCCCAGGTATTCGCGGGGTACTCCACCAATGCTGCGTCTCCGTTCGTCGACGGATCGTCGCGTCGTTACTACCGCAGCGGAGACCTGGTGCGCGTCGACAGCGAGGGCATTTACTTCCGTGGCCGGGTGGATTCGCAGGTCAAGTTCCGGGGCTATCGGATCGAACTCGGTGAAATCGAGGTGGC
>JBILKS010000007.1:0-16233 GCA_044376595.1 Ilumatobacteraceae bacterium
TGTCTTCGGTGATCACCACTTTGTCTCCCGGCTGCAGCGCACCTGCGATGCGCCCAGTAACCCCGTGGTCTTTCGCTTCCTTCCGAACACTGAAACTGCGGAGACTCATGCCCCGTGTGGCAGCGACGGCGGCGATCCCGAAAGCCACCGGATCCGCGCCCATGGTGAGCCCACCGATCGCCGTTGCATCGTTCGGGATCAGACTCAATGCAACGTCGGCGACACGCAAAATGCCATCGGGGCGACAAGCGGTTTGCTTGGTGTCGAGAAACCACGTGCTCTTCTTGCCTGACTTCAACGTGAAGTCGCCATGTTTGACCGCATGCATCAGCACATGTTCACGAAGAGCCGCCCTCGCTGGGTCCAAATGAGGAAGGACATTTTGTGGAGAATGAGGTGCAGAGGTCACGTCTGACACCGTATTCCATCCTGTATATTTCGTAACGTGAATGCAACAAAAGCCGGTAGTAGCCGAAAAGCGGCAAAGAAAGCCGCCCCCTCCAAAAAGTCCACTGCAAGCAAATCCGCCGCGAACAAGTCTCCGATGAGCAAAGCACACAAGGCTGCGTTGGCTCAGGGTCGCGTCGAGGGTCGCGTCATTCGCACCTACCTCGATGTGGTTGAGGCAAACCGCCCCAAGCGCGGCCGTAAGCGCACCGTCGAATCCATCACCAAGCGCCTCAACGTGATCAAGAAAGAGTTGATCTCGGTGGACTCGGTCTCGAAGCTTCGTCTCACCCAAGAGCGCATGGATCTCGAGCGCGAGTTGAAGGTGAAGAAGTCGTCGTCCGACATTTCCAAACTCGAGGGTCAGTTCGTCAAGGTCGCCAAGGCCTACTCGGATCGCAATGGCATCACCTACACGGCGTGGCGCGAAATCGGTGTTCAGCCTGTGGTGTTGAAGCGCGCCGGCATCACACCCAACGACTGACTCACGGCCGGGGTGAGCCCAAGGCGTCGACTGCGCGGCTGGCGTTGGACAGCACGCGGGATTCGTCGAAGATTGCCCGAATCGCGTCTTTCGACAAGTTCACGTCAAGACTTCCGGTCAATACGTCCTTGAAATGGGTGCTCGTCTCAAGGGCTCTGCGCGACAGGTCTTGAACCACCCTGTACGCATCGTCGCGCGACATGCCTGCTTCGACCAATGCGAGAAGCGCCGATTGGGAATAAATCACACCCTGCAAGAGGTCGAGATTCGTCCGCATTCGGGCATCGTCGACTTCGAGATGTGCCAAAAGAGAAGTGAGGCGTTTGGTGACGTAGTAGGCCAGCATCGCGGAATCCGGCAACACGATGCGCTCGGCTGAGGAGTGCGAGATGTCGCGTTCGTGCCATAACGGCACGTCTTGAAGCCCAACCTGCAGATTGCCTCGCAATACCCGGGACAAACCGGTGAGCGTCTCGGCGGAAATCGGGTTGCGCTTGTGCGGCATTGCACTGCTTCCCTTTTGACCCTTGGCGAAACCTTCGCGCACCTCGTTCACTTCGGTGCGCTGCAAGTGGCGGAGTTCGACTGCGATGCTCTCGATGGTTGTGCCCAACGACGCACAGGCCCACAAGAATTCGGCATGCCGATCGCGCGCGATCACCTGCGTTGCAGGCACAGCCACGAGGCCCAGCGACTCCCCTACGAACTCTTCGACGGATGGATCAATGTTGGAGTACGTACCCACTGCACCCGACAACTTGCACACTGCGATGGCGTCTCGAGCCGACAACCATCGTTGATGGTCGCGCTGCAACTGCAACACCCACAGGGCGACTTTTGCGCCGAACGTGGTGGGCTCCGCATGAATTCCGTGCGTGCGCCCGATCATCAACGTGTGGCGATGGAGTTGTGCGAGATCGGTTGCCACTTCGATCAACGAGCGCAGCGCATCGATGATCAAATTCGATGCATCTCGCAATGCCCAGCACCACGCAGTGTCCACCACGTCGGTACTCGTGAGACCGTGATGAATGTATGCACCGGCGGGCAGGCCAATGTGTTGTTGGAGCACGTCGACGAACGCCGCAACATCGTGGTTGGTGATCCGCTCACGCTCGGCAACTGCGTCGACGAACGCTTGGTCGACCACTGGCGCCTTGTCGCGACACAGTGCACCAGTTCCGGCCGGTACGACCCCCAGCTTCTCCTGGGCTTCGGTGGCAAGCAGCTCGATGTCCACCCATCGCTGCATGCGCGCGGCATCAGCAAAGAGATTCGCGATCTCGGGCGATGCGTAGCGCTCGATCATGGCTTCAACACGCAATCATCGCGCTCGGGTCCCGTTCCCACCATTGTCACAGGAACACCCACCACGCGCTCGACGAGTTCGACGAGTTTCTTGGCGTTCGGTGCCAAATCGCCGTACGTGGATGTCCCGCGCAACGAACTCTTCCAACCGGGAATGGTCTCGTACACCGGCTCGACCTGCCCAAGAACCTGCACACGGTCGGGATAACCGCGCAACGACACTCCATCGACCTTGTAGTCAACGCACACCTTCACTTCGTCGAACGTGTCGAGAACATCCAACTTGGTGAGCGCAATCTCGGTGAGCGAGTTCAGGCGCACCGCATGACGCAGCATCACGAGGTCGAGCCATCCGGTTCGACGGCGACGGCCGGTGACGGTGCCGAACTCGTGGCCGATGTCGATGAGTGCTTGTCCGAGTGCGTCAGGTTCACCCGTTGCATCGGCCAGTTCCGTGGGGAAAGGACCCGAACCAACGCGGGTGGTGTAGGCCTTGGCGATTCCCACCACCCGTGAAATGTCGCGGGGCCCGAGCCCGGTGCCGGCACAAGCGCCACTGGCAATGGGGTTGGACGACGTGACGAAGGGGTACGTGCCGTGATCGATGTCGAGAAATGTTGCCTGAGCGCCCTCGAGCAAAAGCGACTGGCCCTCGGCGCGGGCGTCGTGAAGTTCGTTCACGGTGTCTGCGATGTACGGCGCCAGCCGCGCACCAAGCGCGGTGAACTGGGACACCGTTGCATCAACATCGACGGTTGCGCCGCCGAGAGCCGTGAGAATGGCGTTCTCCGCTTCGGCTCGCTCGCGGACCTGTGCAGGAAATGTCGCCGCATCGAGAACGGCTCCGGCGCGAATACCCACACGTCGAGCTTTGTCGGCGTACGCCGGGCCGATGCCCTTCAGAGTGGTGCCGATCTTGGCATCGCCACGTTGGCCCTCGGCCAGCGCATCGTGCGCCTGGTGCCACGGAAAAATCAGGTGGGCCTGGCTGGAAACGCGAAGCTTGGCGCAGGAGACACCACGAGATTCCAACTTGTCGATTTCGTTGAACAAGGTGATCATGTCGACCACCACGCCGTTGCCGATGACCGGCGTGACATGCGGGTACAACACCCCGCTCGGAATCAACTGAAGGGCGTACTTTTCGGTGCCGACAACCACGGTGTGACCCGCGTTGTGGCCGCCCTGGTAACGCACTACGTGAGAATGGTCTTTGGCGAGGAGATCGATGATCTTGGCCTTGCCCTCGTCACCCCATTGGGTACCTACGACAACCGTGACGGGCATTCGACGCTCCTGACCGCGTGATTTGGGGAACGTGAAGAAAGGCTAGCGGTTGGTGGGCTGACGACGGGTAGGTTTTGCCCGTGACCATGATGCGCACTCTGATCTGGGACGCCATGAACGAAGCGGATCGAGCTCGTTTGTGTGCCCGCGGTCTCGACGAGATCTTCGATCCGACCCTGCGCGAGTCCATCCAGGCTCTCATCGACGACGTGCGCACCAACGGCGACGAAGCCGTCTGCCGGGCACTCGCCAACTTCGACGGCGTCACCCTGACTCCCGAGCAGCTCACCATTCACCCCGACACGATTGCCTCGGCACGTGTCGATCCGGCGCTTGAATCGGCTCTGAAGGATGCCATCGCCAACCTCCGGACCTTCAACGACCACATCATGGAGCGTTCTGCCGCCTGGAGTATCGAGATCGAACCGGGTCTCTTTGCGGGCGAGAAAATCAGCCCCATCTCCTCGGCCGGCCTGTTCGTGCCCAGTGGCAAGGCCTCGTATCCGTCGGTGGCCTACCAACTGGGTGTACCGGCAGTTGTTGCAGGCGTTCCGGATATCGCCCTCATCGTGCCACCCAAACCGGGAGCCAACGGCGAAGTCGACCCCGCCATCTTGGTGGTGTGCCGACTCCTCGGGATCCACCGCGTCTATCGGGCCAACGGCCCGGCAGGTATCGCAGCTCTGGGCTTCGGAACACAAACCATTTCTCCGGTGCGCAAGATCGTGGGCCCCGGCAGCCCCGCGGTGACCTGTGCACAGGTTGAGATGCAACGGCACGGAGTGGCCACGATGATGCTGCTCGGCCCGACCGAAAGCCTCGTCATCGCCGACCACACGGCAGACCCTGTGCGGCTTGCTGCCGACCTTCTGATCGAAGCCGAACACGGAACCGACTCCTCGGTGGTGCTGGTGACCACATCGTCGGAGTTGGCGGGCAGAGTCGACACCGAACTCGCTCGCCAAATGTCGATCCTGCCCGAGGTCCGCGCCACCGCTGCTCGCGCATCACTGGGAGTCAACGGCGGAGCGGTCATCGTGTCGTCACTCGCTCAAGCAGCCGAGGTTGCCAACCGCTACGCACCCGAGCACCTGCAGGTCGCCGTCGTTGACTCTGCTGTCGACGATCTTGTCGACTCGTTGGTGAATGCCGGAGAGATCCTGATCGGCCAGCACACTCCTTTCAGTGCCGGCAACTTCTTGATCGGCTGTCCTGCATCTCTTCCCACCAGCGGATTTGCCCACGTGTCATCGGGCATCACCGCCGACACGTTCCTGAAGCGCACCGCCACGGCGCGTGCCAATCAACAGGCACTGCAACGCATGGCGCCATCCATCGTCACCTTGGCGAACCACGAAGGCTTTCCTGCTCACGCCAACGCAATCACTCATCGCTTCTCCTAGAAAGAAAAATCATGTCGCTGAAGGACACGCTGAAGTCGGATCTCACCACTGCAATGAAGGCTCGCGACGAAGTCTCCGTCTCCACTCTGCGGATGGTTCTCTCCGCAATCACCAACGCCGAAGTTGCCGGCGACGAGGCAGTCACACTCGACGACGCACAGGTGACAGCCGTCCTCCAGGCAGAAGCGAAAAAGCGCGCCGAAGCCGCACAGATCTATGCAGATGCCGGGCGCACCGAAGCGGCGGCCAAGGAACGTGGCGAGTCGGCGATCATCGAGAAGTATCTTCCCGCAGCCATGAGCGACGACGACCTGAACGCCATCGTGGGTGAGGAAGTAGCCAAGGCGGCCTCCAGCGGCGCAACGGGCGGCAAAGCCATGGGTCTCGTGGTGAAAGCCGTTCGCGAGCGCGCCGGCTCCTCCGCCGACGGTGGGCGCATCGCAGCCGCCGTGAAGGCTGCGCTCGGATAAAGCAGCCGCCGTGAAGGCTGCGCTCGGATAAAGCAGCCGCCGTGAAGGCTGCGCTCGGATGAATCGCTAGACGCCGACCGCGAGTTCGCCGTCTTCGACGTTGACATGGACGGTGGAGTCCTCCGTTGCTTTTCCTTCCAAGATGAACACCGCTGCTTTGTCAGCGATCTCTCGTTGAATAAGTCGCTTCAACGGGCGAGCACCAAACACCGGGTCGTAACCCTTGTCGGCCATCAGCAACTTGGCTTCGGCAGAAACATCGAGCGTGATGCGACGCTCGGCCATCCGTTCCACCAGATGCCGCAACTGGATATCGACGATGGAACCGAGATCCTCTCGCGTGAGAGTGCGGAAGCGGACGATCTCGTCGACACGGTTCACGAACTCGGGGCGGAAGAAATCGAGTGGGTCGCCCGGCAGATTGCTCGTCATGATCAACACAACGTTGGTGAAATCCACCGTTCTTCCCTGGCCATCGGTGAGACGACCGTCGTCGAGTACCTGCAGCAACACGTTGAACACCTCGGGGTGCGCCTTTTCGATTTCGTCCAACAACACCACGCTGTACGGGCGGCGACGCACCGCTTCGGTCAACTGCCCGCCTTCGTCGTAGCCCACATAACCGGGGGGAGCTCCGATCAGGCGACTGACCGAAAACTTCTCCATGTACTCGGCCATGTCGATGCGCACCATGGCTCGCTCGTCATCGAAGAGAAACTCCGCAAGTGCCCGCGCAAGTTCGGTCTTGCCCACACCAGTCGGGCCGAGGAACATGAACGAACCGATGGGTCGGTTCGGATCCGACAGCCCGGCGCGACTGCGCCTCACGGCATTGGCCACCGCCACCACTGCACCTTCCTGGCCGATGACGCGCTGATGCAACAGATCCTCCAGATGAACCAACTTGTGCATCTCGCCTTCCATGAGGCGACTCACCGGCACACCCGTCCACTTCGACACCACTTCCGCTATGTCCTCGGCGTCGACTTCTTCCTTCAACATCCGATTGCCGGCCTGCAGCGTGTCGAGGTGCTGCGTGGCATCGCTGATCCGACGCTCGAGCTCGGGAATGCGTCCGTACCGAATCTCTGCGGCCTTCTCCAGATCGGTCTCGCGTTCGGCATGAATGCGCAGGGACTCCAACTCTTCCTTCAGCGTGCGAATTGCGGCAATCGCCTCACGCTCGGCTTCCCAATGCTTCTTCATCTCGGCAGTTTGTGCCTGCAGCGAAACGAGTTCTTCGCTGAGGGAGTCCAAGCGCTCCCGCGACGCCACGTCGGTTTCCTTTTCCAGGGCCACCTTCTCGATCTCCAACTGGAGAATGCGGCGGTCGACGATGTCTATTTCGGTGGGAAGCGAGTCGATTTCGATGCGCAACTTGCTGGCCGCCTCGTCGACCAAATCGATGGCCTTGTCGGGCAGGAAACGATTCGTCAGATAACGGTTCGACAAGACAGCCGCGCTGACCAGCGCACTGTCCTGGATACGAACACCGTGGTGAACTTCGTAACGCTCTTTGAGTCCCCGGAGAATTGCGATGGTGTCCTGCACCGTGGGTTCTCCCACGTAGACCTGCTGAAAGCGGCGCTCGAGAGCCGCGTCCTTCTCCACGTACTTTCGATATTCGTCGAGAGTTGTGGCTCCGATCATCCGCAACTCGCCGCGCGCCAACATCGGTTTGATCATGTTGCCGGCGTCCATTGCACCTTCGGCGCCACCGGCTCCGACCAATGTGTGCATTTCGTCGACGAAACTGATGACCTCGCCTTGCGCGTCGTTGATTTCCTTCAGTACGGCCTTGAGACGCTCTTCGAATTCGCCGCGATACTTCGCTCCGGCCAGCATCGATCCGATGTCCAAAGAAACGAGACGCTTGTTCTTCAAGCCTTCGGGCACGTCACCGTCGGCGATACGGCGGGCAAGACCTTCGACGATTGCTGTCTTGCCCACGCCGGGCTCGCCGATCAACACCGGATTGTTCTTTGTGCGACGCGACAGCACCTGAATGACGCGACGAATCTCTTCGTCGCGGCCGATCACAGGGTCGATCTTTCCATCGCGCGCACGTGCGGTGAGATCCTGGCCGTACTTTTCCAGCGCCTGAAACTGCTCTTCCGGATTCGGTGATGTCACACGATGCGATCCGCGCACCTCGCGCAACGCACTCAACAACTCTTCGCTGCCGATGCCCACGCGTTGGTTCATCGCCAACAACAAGTGCTCGACCGAGAGATAGTCGTCGCGAAGATCACCCCGGGCCTTGTCGGCGTTCTCGAAGACGTTGTTGAGTTCGCGGTTCATCCGCGGTTCTTCTCCGCCATAGGCATGCGACAACTTCCCGATGGCTTCGTCGGCCTTGTTGCGCAGCATCAAAGGGGCCACGCCCAACTTCTGCAGGACTGCCGGAACGATGGTTCCCTCTTGGCGCAACATCGCCGCCAGGACATGGTCGGGTGTGACCTCGGGGTTGCTGCGACCACGTGCGTCGTCGAGCGAGGCGGCCACGGCCTCTTGTGTTTTTTGGGTCCACTTCTTCGGGTTGATCGCCATGGTGTCGGCTCTCTTTCGGGGAGTGTCGGGGTGTCAGTAACGGTCGCGGTCGAAGATGCTCGGTCGCTGGCCGAAAACAACCACGGCCTGGCGAAGCGGAACAATTTCGTTGTGACGTGCCTGCGGTTCACCTGCAGCCTGCGCACGCAGTGCGGCGAGTTCCTCGCGCAGCGCCGCGACTTCGTCTTCGAGTTGCATCACGTGACGGATGCCCTCGAGGTTCATTCCCTGGGCAGCAAGTTGCGCAATGCGCCGCAGACGTTGAATGTCTGCGTCGGTGTAGCGCCGATTGCCTCCGGTGGTGCGACCCGGGTTCACCAGACCACGTCGTTCGTAGATACGCAGAGTTTGCGGATGCATGCCGGCAAGTTCGGCGGCAACCGAAATCACGTACACCGTCTCGTGGGCGGTACGACGAGTTGCCATCAGGGCACCCTCACGCTGCCCGCTACTTCGGCCAGTCTGATGACAGCCTCTCGCTCTTCATTGGTGAGCTTGGTGGGGATCACCACATCGATCGTGACGATGAGGTCACCGGTCTTGGTTCCCGTGGCGATACCGCGTCCCTTCACCCGGTGTTTGGTTCCGGACTGCGTACCTTCCTTGATCTTCAGCGTGATCCGATTGCCTTCGAGTGTGGGTACCTCGACCTCGGATCCGAGTACAGCCTCGTGATACGCAACCGGGACACGCACCAAGAGATTGAGGTCGTCCCGTGAGAACGTGGGATGCGGCGTGACCTTGCACTCCACGAACAAATCTCCCGCTGGTCCACCGTTGCGGCCCGGGCCGCCGCGGCCCTTCAGCCGAATGCGCTGGCCGTTGTCCACGCCGGCGGGAATGCGCACCTTCACTTCCCGAGCACGATGTTCGATGCCGGAGCCCCGGCACGACACGCACGGAGCCTCGATGATCACGCCACGGCCCTGACATCGTTGGCACGGCGACGAGAACGAAAAGAATCCCTGGTTGCTGGCCACCGCACCGCGTCCTCCGCACTGCGAACATGCTTTGGGAGTTGTTCCCGGGCGGGCACCGCTGCCGGCACAACCGACACACGATGCTTCGGACGTGAGGTGCAACGTGGTGGTGATGCCGTGCACGGCATCGTTGAAATCGAGTGTGAGCGTTGCTTCGATGTCGGCGCCACGCTGCGGTCCCGCGCCTTGGCCTCCCCGATTGCCACGACCGAACATCTGACCCAAGAGATCGCCGATGCCGTCGCCTGCATCGAATCGAAAACCGCCGGGGCCACCTTCGCCGCCGAAGCCCATCGGGCCCATGGTGCGGACCTGGTCGTATTCCTTGCGCTTCGCTTCGTCGCCGAGAACGTCGTACGCCGCAGACACTTCCTTGAAGCGCTCTTCGGCTGCTGCATTCCCCGGGTTGGCATCGGGATGAAGCTCACGGGCGAGTTTGCGATACGCCTTGGTGATTTCTTTCGGAGTTGCACTCTGCGACACGCCGAGAACGGCGTAGTAGTCCTTCTCGAACCACTCGCGTTGCGCGGCCATCGGACTTAGCCCTTCACCTTGACCATGGCGGCACGCAGAACACGACCCTTCCAGCGGTAACCCGTCCGCAGAACTTCGGTCACCATGGTCTCACCGTTTCCCGTACCGTCGTCGGGTTCGTGCATGACAGCTTCGGCAAGAGCCGGGTCGAACACCTGACCCTGAAGATCCAAGGCTTCGAGCCCCTGCTTTTGCAGCACACCGATGAGCGCGGACCACACGGGCTCGACTCCTTCGACGCCGTGCGAGAACGCCGCCTCGCACGCATCCAAGACCGGAAGCAGCGCCTCGGCCAGTTTGCCGGTTGCGCGGTCGACGTCGTCGGACAACTGCGTGGCTGCCCGCTTGCGATAGTTCTCGAAGTCGGCTTGAAGCCGCAAAGCAATGTCCTTGTACTCGTTTCGCTCTGCGATGTACTCGTTTCGCTCCGCGAGCAGGGCCTCGATGTCATGTTCGACAACTTCGGCGGTGGCCTCCGCGGCGTCTTGATCCGGGGTGATCGCAGGGGACTGTTGGTCCCCTGCCGCACCTTCGAACACTTCGTCGCTCATCGTGACTACTTCTCGTCGACGATTTCGGCGTCGACGATGTCGTCGTCGCTCGGACCCGTGCTTTGGCCACTGGCAGATGTTCCGGTGGCATTGGTGTCGCGTGCTGCAGCTTCGTACAACTTCTGGCTGAAGGCCTGGCTTGCGGTCATCAACTTCTCCGTTGCCGTCTTGATGGCGTCGATGTCGCTGCCGGCAAGAGTTGTCTTCAACTCTGCGAGGGGTCCTTCGACCGCAGACTTCTCGTCGCTCGACACCTTGTCGCCTTGATCGCGCAGAACCTTTTCGGTTTGGTACACGAGAGAGTCGGCGTTGTTGCGCACTTCTGCTTCGGCCCGGCGCTGGCGGTCTTCCTCGGCATGAGCCTCGGCATCTTTGACCATCTGATTGATGGCGTCTTTGTCGAGTGACGACTGACCGGTGATGGTCATCGACTGCTCCTTGTTGGTGGCGCGGTCCTTGGCCGACACGTGGACGATGCCGTTGGCATCGATGTCGAAGGTGACTTCGATCTGTGGAACGCCACGCGGCGCCGGTGGCAACTCAACGAGCTGGAACTTGCCCAACGTCTTGTTGTACGCGGCCATTTCGCGCTCACCTTGCAACACATGAATCTCCACCGATGGCTGCATGTCCTCGGCTGTGGTGAACACCTCGGTACGACGCGTGGGAATGGTGGTGTTGCGCTCGATCAGCTTGGTCATGACTCCGCCCTTGGTTTCGATTCCCAAGGACAGGGGCGTGACGTCGAGAAGAAGGACGTCCTTCACGTCACCCTTCAGCACACCGGCCTGAACGGCAGCACCGACTGCAACAACTTCGTCGGGGTTCACCGACTTGTTGGGCTCTTTGCCGGTGAGCGATTGCACGAGATCCTGCACCGCGGGCATGCGCGTGGATCCACCCACAAGAATCACGTGATTGATCTGACCCTTCGACAGGCCCGCATCCTTGATGGCCTGTTCGAACGGAATGCGGCAACGCTCGATGAGGTCGCTGGTCATTTCCTGGAACTTCGAGCGCGACAAGGTTTCGTCCATGTGCAAAGGACCCTCGGGGGTGGCCGTGATGAACGGCAGGTTGATCTGGGTCTGCTGCACCTGTGACAGTTCGATCTTGGCCTTTTCTGCGGCTTCCTTGAGGCGCTGTGCAGCCATGCGATCCTGCGCGAGGTCGATGTTGTGAGCGGCCTTGAACTGCGCCACCAACCAATCGATCACGCGTTGGTCCCAGTCGTCGCCGCCGAGGCTGGTGTCGCCGTGGGTGCTCTTTACTTCGAACACTCCGTCGCCGATTTCGAGAACCGATACGTCGAAGGTGCCGCCACCAAGGTCGAACACGAGAACGGTTTCGTCTTCGGCTCCCTTTTCGAGACCGTACGCAAGAGCCGCGGCTGTGGGCTCGTTGATGATGCGCAACACTTCCAGGCCGGCGATTTGGCCTGCCTCTTTGGTGGCTGTGCGCTGTGCGTCGTCGAAATATGCGGGAACGGTGATGACTGCCTGGGTGACGGTGTCACCGAGATAGGCCTCGGCGTCGCGCTTCAACTTCATGAGCGTGCGTGCGCTGATCTCTTGCGGGGAGTACTTCTTGCCGTCGATGTCGTCGGACTTCCAGTTTTCGCCCATGTGGCGCTTGACCGACCGGAACGTCCGATCGGGGTTGGTGATGGCCTGGCGCTTGGCCACTTCGCCCACCAGCACTTCGCCGGTCTTGGAAAAGGCCACCACCGAGGGGGTGGTGCGCGCACCCTCGGAGTTGGGGATCACCACGGGATCGCCCGCCTCGAGGACTGCCACGACCGAGTTGGTGGTGCCGAGGTCGATGCCGACTGCCTTAGCCATTGGGATTCTCCTTATTTCTTGCGCGGCGGGCCGCCACGCTGGGGGTAGAAGTTGAGTGGATGTGACTCAAGGTTAACGATGGCGTCGGGGCTCGCCAAGTCGTGCGGGACAAAAGTTGAGTCGTAGTGACTTAAGTCCCAGCATTCTGTGCGTGAGTGGACGTGCCGGTGTGGGCGAACGACAAGAATGCGGAGATGCACGATCTCGTCGTTCGCCACGCTCACCTTGTCGACGGAACGGGTGCGCCCGGACGCCCCGCGGATATCGCTGTGACCGATGGGGTCATCACCGAGGTGGCAGAGCACATCGGCGGCACCGCGAAACGGGTCATCGATGCCAACGGCATGGTCGTGACGCCGGGTTTTGTCGACATCCACACCCATTTCGACGGTCAGGCCACGTGGGATCCGATTCTGGCGCCCAGCTCACAACACGGCGTCACTTCCTTGGTCATGGGTAACTGCGGGGTCGGCTTCGCCCCCGCCCGGCCCACCGATGCCGACCACGCGTGGTTGATCGGCTTGCTGGAGGGAGTGGAAGACATCCCCGGCTCGGCTCTGGCCGAAGGATTGACCTGGGATTGGGAGACATTCCCCGACTACCTGAACGCACTGAGGCGCCGTGAGTGGACCGTGGACGTGGGCACTCAGGTGGCTCACGCCCCGTTGCGCGCCTATGTGATGGGCGAGCGTGGCGCCGACCCGAACGAGGCCCCCACGGCCGACGAGCTCGATGCGATGGCTCGCCAGATTCGCGAAGGTGTGCGCGCCGGGGCACTGGGGTTTACCACGAGCCGCACCTACATTCACCGCACGAACGAGGGCAAGCCCCTGGGCACACGCTTCTCGTCGATCGATGAACTGACCGCGCTCACGTCGGCCTTGTCCGACGAGAACGCAGGTGTCATCCAGTTGATTTCCGATGCGTACTTGAGCGACGACGAAGAACTGGCCACCCGTGAAATGGCACTGATGGAAGAAGTAGCCCGAACATGTGGCCGACCCATGTCGATGACGGTGCAACAGCCGTTCGATGCACCCGACCGCTGGAAGCGGATGCTGGCGTGGACGAATGATGCGGCGAGTCGCGGCATCAACCTGAAGACGCAGGTTGCTCCCCGTCCCATCGGTGTTCTGCACGGCCTCGATGCCACCGTCACTCCGTTCATGTTGTGTCCCACCTTCGGTCTTCTCACACGCTTGCCTCGCGCCGAACGCGTGGCAGAACTGTCGAAGAGCGAAGTGCGCGAGGCGATTCTGCGCGAGCACCCCGAGAATCTGCAGCGCGCCTCGGGTGTTCTGCTCAACCTGTGTGCGGCGTTCGAGGCAATTTTCCCCATGACGGATCCGGTCGACTACGAACCAGGCCCCGACTCGTCGATCGCCGCAATCGCAGCCAGGCAAGGCCTGACTCCGGCAGAGGTCGCCTACGACTACTTGTTGCGCGACAACGGAAAACAGCTCTTGTACATGCCTCTTTTCAACTATGTGTCGGGAAACCTGGATGCGGTCCGCGAAATGTTGTTGTCGCCGCGCTCGGTGATCGGTCTTTCCGATGCCGGAGCCCACTGCGGTGCCATTTCCGACGCATCGTTCACCACCACCGCATTGGCTCACTGGACGCGTGATCGCACTCGTGGAGAGAAACTGCCACTCGAGTTCATGGTGCACCACATCACCCAACGCACCGCGCAGCACGTGGGTTGGAACGACCGCGGCGTGGTTGCTCCCGGCATGCTCGCCGACCTGAACGTGATCGACATGGACGCTCTTGCCGCCGCCCCTCCCCGATTGGTCAATGACCTTCCGGCTGGCGGCCGACGTCTCGTGCAAGACGCGCGGGGTTACGTGGCCACCGTGAAGTCAGGCGTGGTCACATTCGAAAACGGCCAGCACACGGGGACCCTGCCTGGGCGATTCATTGCAGGCACGCGGGGTGCCGGTTCTACGATTCCCGTATGACCGGAACACTTGTCCTGCTGCGCCACGGCCAAAGCACCTGGAACGAGCTCAACCTCTTCACTGGTTGGCACGATGTGGACCTCACGCCGTTGGGCGAGCGCGAGGCCGTTGCCGCCGGTCAACTCATGCGCGACCAGGGACTCCGTTTTGATTTCGCCCACACCAGTGTTCTCACGCGAGCCGTACTGACCTGCCATCTCGCACTGCTCGAAATGGGCCAGGTGTGGCTGCCTCTTCAGCGCCATTGGCGACTCAACGAGCGCCACTACGGAGCCCTGCAGGGTCTCGACAAGAAGGCCACGGCCGACAAGCACGGACCGGAGCAGACCAATCTGTGGCGGAGAAGTTTCGACATCCCACCGCCGGCGGTGGACAGCGCCAGCCCCGAGCATCCGGTCAACGATCCGCGCTATCGGTTCTTGAATCGCGCCGATCTGCCCGCAACCGAGTGTTTGAAAGACGTGGTGGCTCGAGTTCTGCCGTATTGGAACGAGGAGATCGTGCCCCAACTGCAGGCCGACATGAACATCTTGGTCACCGCCCACGGCAACAGCCTGCGCGCACTCGTGATGTACCTGGAAGGCATCAGCGAAGCCGACATTGCAGAGCTGAACATTCCCACAGGAGTTCCACGCCAGTACGCGTTTGACAATGCGATGAAGGTGACCGATGTCGCCTACCTCGGCGATGCCGAAGCAATCGCCGCGGCCGCGGCCGCCGTGGCCAATCAATCCAAATAGATCTCGACACTCACGCACGCTCAGCGTCAAACGGCAATCGGAAATAGGTTTATGCTGAACGCATGGCCTCGAAAAAGACTCCGCTCCAATACCTCGCTCAGGTTCCTCTCTTCTCCTCGTGCAGCACCCGTGACCTCGGCAAGATTGCCAAGGCAAGTGAGCATGTGCAGCTGAAGGCCGGAACAACGATGATCACCCAGGGAACCGCAGGCAAGCAGGCCTACGTCATCCTCTCGGGATCGGCAACGGTCAAGCGCAACGGCAAGAAGATCGCCACCGTCGGCGCCGGTGCGATGGTGGGCGAGTTGTCGCTCCTCGACCATGGCTCGCGCACCGCAACGGTCATCTGCGACACCGATTGCGACGTTCTCGTGCTCGAGCAGCGCAAGCTGACCGCTGTCATCGACGAAGTGCCCGCCATGGCACACAAACTGATGGCGTCCTTGGCGAGTCGCATCCGCGAACTCGACCGTGCTCAATTCGGCTGACGCCTGACAGCCCAATTCGGCTGACGCCTTCATCAGCATTTCGGCTGACGCCTAAGGTGCCACCGGCACCAGACCCGAACTAGGGTGACACGTGCTATGAGCACGCCAAGCAGCCCCACCCAGAGCGACGCCACACCGCGCCGTTTCAAGCCGCATCAACTCTCCATCGCCATCGGCGTGGGCGTTGGTACTTTCGCCATGGTGTCGGGAATCGTCCCCCAGTTCACTCACTGGCACGGCGACTCCGAGATCTCCCGCAAGGTGTTCGACGGCATCCCCGGCCCGCTCATCGCGGCCTTCTACACAGTCATTCCGGTGCTCATCGTCTGGGGTTCGCTGCGTTTTGCTGATCGCGTGCGCAACTGGGAGCGAGGCGCTCCCGATCGCCGCCGCACCACTCCGAAGAACGTGAAGCGTCGTCTCGCCGACTACCGCGCCGGTGTGTACATGCGCACTCTTCTGCGCGATTCCGCTGCAGGTCTCATGCACTCGATGATCTACTTCGGCTTCCTCGTGCTCCTCGGAGTTACCACCGTTCTCGAGATCGACCACCAGCTGCCGGAGAGTTTGAAGTTCCTCCACGGCCGCACGTACCAGGCCTATGCGATGATCGGTGATCTCGCCGGCCTCGTGTTCACCGCCGGTGTGGTGTGGGCCATTCTTCGTCGCTACGTGCAGCGCCCGTATCGCATTCGCATCAAGACCAAGCCCGAGCATGCAGCGATTCTCGGTGTGTTGCTGGGTATCGGTGTCACCGGTTTCGGCGCGGAGATGTTCCGCATTGCCGAATCGCAGGCCGCCGGCGTCGACATGGACTTCGAGAAGTGGAGCTTCGTCGGTTATCCGCTCGCCCAACTGGTGAACGAGGCATCCGTTACCACTCTGAGCAACTGGCATTTGGGTTGGTGGATTGCCCACGTTTTGACTTTCATTGCCTTCCTCGTCTTGCTTCCAATCACGATGCTCCGTCACATCTTCACTTCGCCGTTGAACATGTACCTGAAGGACCGCGAGCGTCCGAAGGGTGCCATGAAGGCGATGCCGAATCTCACCGAAACCTCGCTCGAGTCGTTCGGTGCAGCCGTGGTCGAAGACTTCACCTGGAAGCAGTTGCTCGACACTGATGCCTGCACCATGTGTGGACGGTGCACCAGCGTGTGCCCCGCACACGCCACGGGCAAGCCCCTCG
>JBILKS010000113.1:0-5062 GCA_044376595.1 Ilumatobacteraceae bacterium
CCGACTGAGTCGTGCAAATCGTTGGATCGGATGCTGTATTGATCCAGTAGCCTCATCGTTGGAGTGCCGGGAAGCCTGGTCGGCGTCACTGAAAAGGGCGCCCTCATGTACATCATCCTTCTTGTCCTAGGCATTGCATTGGCCGCTTTTGGCGGTGACAGATTCGTGCGCGGAGCTGTAGGAATTTCTGTTGCCCTCCGGATTCCGGCCGGCATCATCGGAGCCACGGTTGCGGCTTTCGCCACTTCGAGTCCCGAGCTGTCGGTGTCGGTTATTTCGGCTCTCGAAGGCGATCCCGAACTGGCGCTTGGCGATGCGGCGGGCTCCAACATGGTGAACCTCGGCGTGGTGCTGGGCCTCACGGTGATGCTTGTGTCGGTGACGGCACGGTGGGTCGACATTCGCCGTGAGCTCCCGGTGGCGGTTGGTGCATTGGGGCTGGTGGCATTGGTCATATCTGACGGTGTGCTGGGTAGGGGTGATGCGCTGGCAATGTTGAGCCTCTTCTTCGTTTGGCTGACGTGGGTGGTGTTCGATGCGCGCAGGGAGCGCAGTGCTGCCGGTGCCGTCATTGGAGACACCAACACCCTCCGTTCGACTCTCGATCTGGTGGTGGGACTCGTCTTGCTGGTCGTAGCGGGCCGACTGATCGTTCTTGGAGCAAAAGAAGTTGGCGAAGTGCTTGGCTGGGACGAGTTTCTGGTGGGTGCGGTGCTGGTGGCCATTGGTACCTCGACACCCGAACTGGTCACGGCACTTGTGGCTGCGCGACGAGGTCATGCCGAAGTTGGTGTAGGAACGGTCTTGGGGTCGAATATCTTCAACACACTGCTCATTGTCGGTGCCGCTGGGCTCATCGAACCGATCGATGCAAGTTCGACACTCATCATGATCGCTATTGGGGCTGGATTCGTGGTGACAATCGCGGCAGTGCCGAACCGGCATGGAAGTTTTTCCCGGTTCAGAGGTTTGGTGTTGCTGTTGGTCTACGCGGGATACTTGGGGGCGCTGTTCGTGTGGAATGCATAGGGTGTTGCCATGGAGCCGGATGTTCACTTTGCATCGCCGCGGGGCTTCGCCCAGGCGTTTTGGCACGTGCGCTCGTCGCACAAGGACGTCGGTGTACCTCTGGTGTGCGTGCACGGTTGGCCCGAGACCAAGAGGCTCTATCTGAAAGTGATCGAGCCGTTGGCGGCGGCGGGATTCGATGTGGTGGTGCCCGACCTGCGCGGTTTCGGCGATTCGGACTTGGCGCCCGACGGCATGTACGACGTCGTCTCCCATGCACGAGACCTCCATGCACTTGTGCATGATCACCTTGGGTACGAAAGGGTGGTGCTGATGGGTGGAGATCTCGGTGGGCCCACCATTCAAGAGATCGCGCTGCGTTATCCCGACTGGGTGGATCGGATGGTCTTGTTCAACTCTCCACTGCCGTACGACAAAATTGGCATGGCGAACATGCGCACGCGCGCCCCAAAAGAGACCATGGACTATTACCTGCGTCAGGGAACCGATGCCGACGGGCTGATGGCGGAGTTGGATACACCGGCGAAACGCCGCGCGTACATCGCCGAGTTCTACACCCGACGCAACTGGGCACATCCCGGCAACTTCAGCGCCGAAGACGTTGCGTTTCATTGCGAACCGTTCGGTGACGCCGTGAAATTGCGGGCCACGTTTGCCAACTACGAATCTGTGTTTGCTGAGAGCAAGCGCATCGAGCGACCTCTCATGGGCCGCAACGAGGTCACGCCCACGCTGGTGTATTTCGGCGTCAGCGACAACGTCATCTATCCGGACTTCGACCTGATGGCGTCGGTGGTTTTCTCCCGTTGCGCGGGTCCGCATCGCCTGGAGGAGTGCGGGCATTTCGTGCCATGGGAGGCCCCCGCCACGCTGGTGGCCGGAACCATCGATTTCTGTCGAGACCGGCTGGCCACGTAACCGAGATTTAACGCAGAGGGAACCGATACACGTGGTTTCCCCGCCTACTGTCTCCACTCGTGAACACCACCTACGAATCGGCCACGGCAGATCTTCTGGCCGCCCTGGAGACAGCGGTGGAACCGTGGTTGGTGCGTTGTGTCGAGACGGCCTGTGATCGGGCAGGCGGCGTACCGGACGAGTTGTTGCGCCGACAGGCGGCCGAAGCCGCTCACGAGGGCAGGGTGTGGGTGATGCAGCAGTTGCAGGCCGCGTTGGCGGTTGATGTCGACGCACAGCGAATGAACCCGCTTCAGGTGCTGCGTGAGGCAGTGAGGTTTCCGGGAGCTGTGTTGTTGCGTGCAGGGGTGCCTGCTGCCAAGCGTGACGAGATGGATCAAAAGATCAATCCCGACGACACGTACGCACTGGCGCCGGCGCATTGGAACGACATCGACGAATCATTGGCTGAGCCGGGAATCGTGTGGGGTGCTGCGAAGGCGCAGACGATCCTGCAGCGACGTCGCGCCGAGGGAAAGTTGCAGTAAATGTTGAGTCCGTCAGAGTATTCCGCACGGAAAGCCGAACTCGTTGCGGGTTGGGGTTCCATTGACCCGGCATCGGGTTCGGCGTTTTGCAGTGGGCTGTCCGAAGCCACCGATCAGTTGTTGCATCACTTGTTTTCCGAGGCTCACCAGAAAGTTGGTGTGAAGAAGTCGGTGGCGTTGGTGGCCGTGGGCGGTTACGGACGCGGAGAAATGGCGCCGTTCAGCGACCTCGATGTGTTGTTGCTGCACGACGGGGAGAAAAAGATCGACGAGTTCGCCAGTGCGATGTGGTACCCGCTGTGGGACCTTGGTTTGAAGGTGGGCCACGCAGTTCGTACCCCGAAGGAAACACGCAAGTTGGGTGAAGAGGACCTCGACACGTCGACAGCGTTGGTGACGGCACGACACGTTGCCGGTGACGAAAACCTCGTCACGGGAGTACTCGACGAAGCACGCGAGCGGTGGCGCCAGCGGGGACGAGACTCTTTGAAAGAAGTCCACCGACGCGTTCTCGAGCGGCATGCCACTGCGGGTGAGGTTGCCTTCTTGCTGGAGCCGAACCTGAAAGAAGGACTCGGTGGTCTGCGCGACATTCACGCTCTGTGGTGGGCTGTCGAAGCTGGTCTGGTGTTGTCAGGTGGAGACAAGCAGGACCTTCGTCGTGCAAACGAAGTGTTGCTGACCGCCCGAGTGGCTCTGCACTGCCTGTCGCGTCGCGCCGGTGATGTCTTGCGACTGGAAGATCAAGACGCAGTTGCCCGACTGATGGGCTCATCGAGTGCAGATGCGTTGATGGCGGAGGTGGCCGCTGCTGGTCGCAAAGTGGCGTGGATTGCCGACGAAGCATGGGCACGTATCGACCCGCCGGCAAATGCGGGTGAACCGCCCCGCAAGTTGGCGCCGGGTGTCGAGTTGCGCGCCGGGGAAGTGCACCTCGACGACACGGCTGACCCCGCGGTCGACCCGACATTGGTGCTGCGTGTGGCCACGGCCGCTGCACGGCTGGGTGCGCGCATCGAGCGTGAGTCGCTGAATCGTCTGGGCGAGCACACCCCGGTATGGCCCGACCCGTGGCCGGCCGGTGCACGCGACGACTTCGTTGCACTGATGCTGGAAGGAGAGCCTGCAATTGCGGTTTTTGAGGCGCTCGATCAGCGTGACCTCATCACCAAGGTGCTGCCCGAATGGGCACCGGTACGCAGCAAACCTCAACGCAATGCGTACCACCGCTTCACGGTGGATCGGCACCTGTGGCAGACAGTTGCCAATGCCGCATCGCTGGCATCGAACGTGTCGCGTGCCGACCTGTTGATGTTGGGTGCCTGGTTCCACGACCTCGGCAAGGGATACCCCGGTGACCACACCGAGGTGGGGGTGGAGTTGTTCGCAACCATTGGCCCGCGTATGGGGTTGTCGAGCGACGACGTGGCCATCGTGTCGGCATTGATCCAACACCACCTTTTGCTGGCCGATACCGCAACGCGCCGCGATCTTTCCGACAATGCCACCATCACGGGCGTTGCCGAGCAACTGAAGAACCCGGTCACACTGGAACTTCTGTGTGCACTCACGGAAAGCGATTCGAAAGCAACAGGCGTGTCGGCATGGAGCGACTGGAAAGCCGGTCTGGTGTACGAGCTCACAGACCGCGTCAACCACGTTCTGGGTGGCGGCGATGTGGAGGAAGTGACCTGGAAGTTGTTCCCCGACGCCGATGTTCTGGAGATGATGGCCGAGGGTCGTTTTGCCGTGGGCACATCCGAGAACTCGATCACCGTGGTGAGCCCCGACCGTCCGGGAACCTTCAGCAAGGTGGCCGGTGTGATGGCGTTGCATGGCCTTGGTGTGCTGGGTGCCGAGGCGCACAGCGACGAGCAGGGCATGGCTGCCTCGGAGTTCCGCGTGCAACCTCCGGAGCACGGCGCCATCGAGTGGGCGCGCATCGTCGACGGTGTCGAGCGGGCCTTGCGCAACGAGTTGGCACTGGAAGCACGGTTGGCAGAGCGCGCCGAGACGTACAAGGTGCGAAAAGTGCTGACGGCGATACCGCCGGCACCACCCAGTGTGCGTTTCGACAATGCGGCATCGTCGAACAGCACATTGCTCGAGGTGCGTGCACCCGACAAGGTGGGCATTCTGCACAACATCACCAAGACCATCGCCGACATGGGTCTCGACATTCGCCACGCGCGGGTCCAGACCCTTGGCAACGAGGTTGTGGACACCTTCTACGTCCGTACGTCGTCGGGCGAAAAGGTCACCGACTCGGCACATCAGGCCGAAGTCACCCGGGCTGTGTTGTACGCGGTTTCCAAGTAATCTCGCCCCGTGAGCGAACTCGGACCGCAAGATTTCACCCGCGATCTCCTTCGCTGGAGCGAGACCCTGTCGGCGGTTGCCCGCACGGGTCTGGGCTTCACCCAGAGTCTCTACGAACGTGAACGTTTCGAAGAGGTGTTGCACGTGGCCGCTGACATCAAGGCCGCCGCTGACGACGCGCTCGATGTTCGACGCGAGCAAGACCACTTTGTTCAGGAGTGGATGGAAAACGTGGGCGAGGGTGTGCCCGGCTACGTCACACCGAAAGT
>JBILKS010000091.1:0-5535 GCA_044376595.1 Ilumatobacteraceae bacterium
TGGCTTCGTACACCGGGAACTTGGCGCACAATGCGGCAACTTTCCCGCGAACAACGGCCAATGCGGCGGCGTCGGTGCGATGGCGCAACGCTTCAGCAACGAGATCGGCGATCAGAACCATCTCCGGTTCCTTCATGCCCTGAGTGGTGACCGACGGGGTACCGATGCGGACTCCCGAAGTGACGAACGGGCTGCGTGGATCGTTGGGGATGGTGTTCTTGTTCAACGTGATCCCAGCGGCGTCGAGAACCAGTTGCGCTTCCTTGCCCGTGAGTTCGGCATCGAAGGGCGTGAGGTCGACCACCATCAAGTGCGTGTCGGTGCCACCCGAGACCAGACGGAATCCCTGCTTGGCCAGAGCTTCGGCAAGTGCGCTGGCGTTCTTCACGATCTGATGCGCGTAGTCCTTGAATGTGGGGTGAAGAGCCTCACCGAAAGCCACAGCCTTGGCGGCGACTGCGTGCTCGAGAGGCCCGCCTTGGCTTCCGGGGAAGATCCCCTTGTCGATCTTCTGTGCATGCTCGGCCTTGCACAGAATGCACCCACCGCGGGGGCCGCGCAGTGTCTTGTGCGTGGTGAAGGTGACGACATCGGCGTACGGCACAGGGTTGGGGTGTGCCCCACCTGCAACGAGACCGGCGAGGTGTGCGATGTCGAACATCAACAGTGCGCCCACTTCGTCGGCAATCTTGCGGAATGGTTCGGGTTCGAGGCGCCGCGTGTAAGAGGTGGTGCCGGCAACAATCATCTTCGGGCGATGCGTGAGCGCCAACTGACGAACTTCTTCCATGTCGATGCGCTCGTCACCCGTGCTGACCTTGTACGACACGAAGTTGTAGAGGATTCCGCTGGCGTTGACGGGAGAACCGTGCGTGAGATGTCCACCGTGGTCGAGGCTGAGGCCAAGCACGGTGTCTCCGGGATTCAGCAATGCCAGATAGACGGCCATGTTTGCACTGGCCCCGGAGTGGGGCTGGACGTTGGCGTGGTCGGCACCGAACAGTTCCTTCACGCGGTCGATGGCGATGGATTCGATGTCGTCGACAACGGCGTTGCCGCCGTAGTACCGCTTGCCCGGATAACCCTCGCTGTACTTGTTGGTGAGCACCGAACCGGTGGCGCGCATCACAGCGGGTGACGTGAAGTTCTCACTGGCGATGAGCTGGAGACCGGTTGTCTGGCGCTCGCACTCTTTGTCGATGAGGGCGAAAACCGGGTCGACATCGCCCAGCTCGGACGGCCAGTTCTTGGCTGCGGCATTGACGATTGCGCTCATGTTGGTGCTCCGGGGGTTTTCGATTCTTCGCGTTCGATGTCGGCCAACTGCGCCACGCGACGCTCGTGTCGGCCGCCCTCGAACGCCGTGGACAGGAATGTGGTGACGATCTCTTCGGCAAGACCGATGCCAACGACACGGGCCCCCATCGACAAGACGTTGGCATTGTTGTGCGATCGGGCCATGCGAGCCGTGTAGAGGCAGTTGCACAGCGCCGCACGCACGCCGTGCACCTTGTTTGCCGCGAGTTGTTCGCCTTGTCCGCTGCCACCCAGAACGATGCCGAGATCGGCCCCGCCGTCGCGCACCTGGCGCCCGACCGCGGCACAGATGGGCGGGTAGTCACAGCTTTCGGTGGAATGTGTTCCGAGATCACTGACCTTGTGGCCCGCGGCGGTGAGGAAGTTCACCAAGTGAGACTTCAATTCGAAACCGGCATGATCGGCTCCGATGGCGATGTGGAGAGTTGCGGACATCCCGATGAGCATACGTTCCGGCCAGCGCTGAGCGCATAGCCTGCGGAGCATGTCTTCACCTTCCTCCCCCGGATCAGTCGATCCCCGGACACCGGTCCTCGTTGGTTGCGGCCAGTCATTGCAGCGTCCCGATGATCCGCGCACTGCATCTTTCGACACGGCAGCCGACCCGGTTGCCCTGATGGTCGAGGCCATTCGATCGGCAGCAACGGATGCGGGGCTGTCGCGGGTGCCCGATGTCGATGCCTTGCGCGTCGTCAGTCTTCTGTCGTGGCGTTATGGAGGCAACCCCGCTTACTTCGTTGCACAGGACCTGGGGATCACCACCCGCCAGTACGGCCTCAGCGCCAATGGCGGCAACACGCCACAAACCCTGGTCAACAATGCCGCCTTGGAAATCTCGAGCGGCAAGGCCGACATCATCATCCTCACCGGTGGCGAAGCCACGCGAACCAAGGCACGCGCCAAGAAGGCGGGGCACGAACTCAGCTGGCGCAAGACCGGGACGAGCGATCCCGCTGCCGAACTCGTCAGCGAAGACCTCGACATGGCTGGCGAGCAAGAGTTGAAGCGACGTCTCGTCATGCCTGTGCAGATCTACCCCATGTTCGAAACGGCAATCCGCGCGGCGGCAGGACGTGGCATCGACGATCACCAGAAGCACATCTCCGAGCTGTGGTCGCGTTTCAGCGCGGTGGCGGCGAAGAACCCCAACGCATGGTCGCGTACGGCGCTGAGCCCCGAACAGATTCGCACCCCCGGACCGGAAAACCGGATGATCGGATTCCCTTACCCCAAGTTCATGAACTCGAACAACGACGTCGACATGGGCGCGGCACTCATCATGTGCTCTGCGGCCAAGGCCGAATCACTCGGCATCCCGAAGGATCGTTGGGTGTTCATCCACGCCGGCACCGACTGCCATGAACACCAGTACGTGTCGAATCGATGGACATTCGCCAAGACACCGGCCATCGAACTTGGCGGAAAGCGGGCGCTGGAACTTGCCGGTGTCGGCATCGACGACATCAGCATCGTCGATCTGTATTCCTGTTTTCCCTCTGCGGTGCAACTGGGTGCGCAGTCCCTCGGGCTCGACATCAATGCCCAACTCACCCGCACGGGTGGACTTCCGTTCGCGGGCGGGCCGTGGAACAACTACGTCATGCACGCCATCGCCACTGTGATGAACGATGTGCGCAACGCTCCGGGCGATCTCGGCCTGGTTTGGGCCAACGGTGGATACACCACCAAGCATGCGTTCGGCATCTACAGCACGAACCCACCCAAGGGTGGCTTCAAGCATCAGTACCCGCAAGACGAAATCGACGCGATGCCACGGCGCGAGGTTGCGGTTCCCGAAGACGCCGCCGGCCCTGCAACACTCGAGGCCTACTCCGTGATGCACGGGCGCGACGGATCTCCCGATGTAGTTCACGCGGCGTGTCTCTTGGCCGATGGTCGTCGCGCTTGGGGCGAGAGCTCCGACAAGGATCTCGGGCGCACCATGTGCACGGAAGAGTTCGTCGGTCGCAAGGTGACACTCGACTCGGTCGGCGTGTTTCACGTCGACTGAGCGCACGATCGATCGACGAGCCACTTGTCATGAGCACTCCGCCTGTGCCCGCCGATACTTTTCCGCGACAACACGCCCGGACCCAGCGGCTCACGCTGGGCGAACCGCGCAACTTCACGGTTGCGCCCGATGGCAAGCGGATTGTCTTCGCGCGCTCGGCGGGGGGCAACGATCCCATCAACATGCTGTGGGTGCTCGATCTCGAATCGGGTCGCGAGCGATGCGTGTTCGACCCGAAAGCATCGATCGAGTCGACCGGTGAGTTGACCGCTGAAGAAGCACGCCGGCGGGAACGTGCCCGCGAGGGAGCCGGCGGCGTGGTGTCCTACGCGTGTGACTCGGCGGTGACGAAAGCCGTCACCGTGCTGGCGGGGCAACTCTTTGTCGTCGACTTGACGAGCACAGAAGAACAACCGGTTTCCACCGTGCCGATTGCGCCGGGAATCTTCGATGCCCGTCTCTCCCCCGACGCCCGACACATCGCCTACACACGAGGGGCCGCCCTCTACGTCTGCAACCACATCGGCAACGAAACACTCATCGCACACGACGACAGCCCTGACGTCACGTGGGGCCTGGCCGATTTCATCGCGGCCGAAGAGATGGGCCGCCAGCGCGGCTACTGGTGGTCGCCGGAAGGCACCCACATCGCCGCATGTCGGGTGGACACCGCACATGTCGATGTGTGGCACATCGCGGATCCGGCCCATCCCGAGCGCCCCGCGACCGAGCACCGCTACCCCGCGGCCGGCACCACAAACCCCGAGGTCACGCTGCACATCGTGGACATCGTGAAGTGCACATCAACTCCAGTGACCTTGCCCGGGGGAAACGAGTACCTCAACTCGGTTCATTGGTCGACTGCCGGATTGATCGTTCAGGTGCAGACACGCAATCAGCACGACATCACCATCGTGCGGGTCGACCCCACCACTGGGTTGGGCACCCCAGTCGCTACGGACCACGACGACGCCTGGATCGAGTTGGTTCAGGGTGTTCCCGCACTGCGTCCCAACGGACAGTTGGTCACGTGCGCGGATCGTGACGGCGTACGCCGCCTGATGATCGACGGGGCTCCCGTCACCCCCGATTCGATGCAGGTTCGGTCGGTCATATCCGTCGGCGACGACATCGTGTTCGTTGCCAACGCCTTGGATACGCCGTGGTTTCATCACATTCACCGCATCGACGCAGCCGGTTCGATGACAACCGTGGTGAACGGCGACGTGGTTGCGTCAGCCAGCGCAGGCGGCGGACGCATGGTTGTTCGCGAGGCCGATCTTGTTTCGCCCCGCGCCAACTTTCGGGTGATCGATGGCCCATTCATCGCATCACACTCCGAGACGATGCTGGTGGAACCGAATGTGGTGATTCGCACCTTGTCGCGCCCCACCGGCGACGTGTCGGTAGCAGTACTCACGCCCCGCGACGGATCCAAGCATCCGCTTCCCGTGCTCTTTGACCCCTACGGAGGGCCCCACGCCCAGCGTGTCCTCGGATCACAGCTGGCCTTCGCAACTTCGCAATGGTTCGCTGATCAAGGCTTCGTGGTGGTGGTGGCAGACGGACGGGGCACACCCGGACGCGGCAGCGCATACGAGCGAGCTGTGCACATGGACCTTGCAGGTCCGGTTCTCGACGATCAGGTGGCGGTACTCGACGCACTGACCTCGTGGGAACCGCGTGCAGATCTCTCGCGGGTTGCGATTCGGGGATGGAGTTTCGGCGGATATCTCGCCGCACTTGCGGTGTTGCGCCGGCCGGACAAATTCCACTGCGGCGTTGCGGGCGCTCCCGTCACCGAGTGGCGTCTCTACGACACGCACTACACCGAGCGTTACCTGGGAAACCCCGCCTTGGATGCCGCGCCGTACGATGCCACCTCGCTTCTCACCGATGCAATACGTGCGACACGGCCACTGCTGTTGATCCACGGACTCGCCGACGACAACGTCGTTGCCGCGCACACATTGCAGTTGTCGAGCGCTTTGTTGTCAGCAGGACGCGACCACGAGGTCTTGCCGTTGTCGGGCGTGACACACATGACACCTCAGGAAGTGGTGGCCGAGAACCTGCTGCTTCATCAGTTGGCGTTCATCCGCCGCGCAATTGCGATGCGGTCACGCTGAGCCAGATCAGGCCGGATCTCCACGTCGCCGTACCCAAGATTGTTCAGCACCCCGCGCACGTTCTCGGCCTGACGATGG
>JBILKS010000092.1:0-5530 GCA_044376595.1 Ilumatobacteraceae bacterium
TGTTGGCCGACATCCCGGGTGATCCCAGCGAGGCAATCGTCGAACTGGCGAACGATGGCCTGGTGGAAGTGCGTGGTGATCATCTGGTGTTGACCGAGTCGGGCCGACTCTTGGCCAACGCGGTCACCTTGAGACTCATTTAGGCTCGATGCATGATCTTCGTCGTTCGACACGCCAGTGCCGGACTACGAGGCAGTTGGGACGATGACTCCCAAAGGCCCCTCGATGAAAAGGGTATGGCGCAGGCACGGGCATTGCCCGGTGTGATCACCGAGGCAATGCAGGGTGGGGCGGCGGTACGTCTGCTCGCAAGTCCGTACCTGCGTTGCCGTCAAACGCTGCAACCTCTCGCCGAGACGTGGGACCTCGATGTGATGGTGGATCCACGTTTGGCCGAAGAGTCTCCCATCGACGGTTTCCGTCAGCTTCTGGACGAGGCCACGGATGCAACCGTGATCTGCAGCCACGGGGACATGATTCCCGCCGTTCTGAAACGCCTGGAGTACGAAGGAATCGAATGGCTGTCGGCCCACGATCCCCGTATGGCCGCGGTGCACGTACTCGAAAGAGATGGTTCCCTGTTCACCAAAGTGTGGTGTCTCGCTCCACCCCGATAGGATGGGCCATGCTGTAGGGCGCGTAGCTCAGTTGGTTAGAGCGCCACCTTGACATGGTGGAGGTCCCGGGTTCGAGTCCCGTCGTGCCCACTCGAAGGGTCTTGAAGATCCCTGAAGATTCGTGAAATGTCACGGTCCCGAATGCGTGCGACTTTGTATTCGGTGAACCCACGTATTCGGTGAACCCGACCCAACCCAACCCAGGGCATGGGCTGGGCCACGACGCCAGTGTCTGTCCCGTTCGGGCTTTTGGCCACCAACCTCCATCCACCAACCTCCATGTAGTGTGAAAGCGCACGCCTAAGGGGGAACTACATGGGTTCGGTTTCGGTCACAGTCTCGAAGGAACGCCTCGGCATCGACCTTCACATGTACGAGGGCACGGGTCCCGTTGCCAGTGACACGTGGTCGTTCGGAGGCTGGAAGCTGTACTTCGTTCGTCTCGACGGTGGTCAGAAGTGGTCGCTCGATGGTGGCGGTGCAACGTTCATCAAGGTTGTGACCGGCGCACTCACGTCGCCTGCCCGCGTGCCCTACATCGCGGCGCGTTCGCTTGCCGACACCCGCGTCACAGAGAGTGAACTCGTTGCGGGAGCCGATGGCGCGCTTGTCACGGTTCTCGTGAAAACGCCAGCTGCGCCCGACCGCGTGACCTCGATGAAAGACATCGCCATCGAGGGCCCGCATGCCGATCTTCTCGGATGGACCTCATTCGGCGAGCGCTTTGCCGCCTACACCGACTACTTCAACGGGCTCGACGCAGGCCTCACGCCGGGGTTCCACCTGCTCGACGCTGCCGGGGAAGAAATCTGTTATCTCTACCTGTGGACCGCAGGCAAGGGCGTCGATCTGTCAACGCACAACCACGGCCGACCGCCCAGCCCCACAAGCCCGGCTTTTGCCGAGGTGCACTGGGTCGTGTCGAATGGAACCGGCAAGGGTGGCATGTACGAAACCGCCGAGCCAGGTGCCGAGCACCGCGATCGTCTTCCCGTACCCGAAGGATTCGAACACGGACCCTTCTTCGAGTACGACGCAAACGGTGCACCCATCCTGCGCGAGAACGGCGCGGTGACCTATCCGTGGCACGGCTGGCAGGGTGGCGACGATGGCCAGCCTGGCCAGGCCTACGACGTGGTGATCCCTTTCGAGATCACCGTGCCCTACGCCCGCATCACCGCCTGATCTGCGTTCCCCAAAAGGACGTAGGACTTCAGCAAAGACGTAGGACTTCAGCAAAGACGCAGGACTTCAGCGGGCGCTGTCGCCGAATCGGTATTCGCGTGTCAGTACGTCGAGCCGACGCAGAATGTCCGCATCCAGCGGTGTCGAAAGCGCCGCGACTGCATCGGTGAGTTGCTCGGGCTTGCTTGCGCCGATGATCGGCGAGGTGATCACCGGATTGGCAAACTGCCATGCAACAGCCATCTGGGCCATCGACATGTCGGCTTCCTTGGCAATTCCGCGCAGGGTTTCGATGGTCTCGAACATGCGGTCTTGCCAATAGCGCTCTTGGTAACGCTCGCCGGTGCCGTCGCCGTCCAGCGCGAAGCGCGTTCCCGTGGTGGGCGCTCCGGGCTGATGCTTGCCGGTAAGGAAGCCACCAGCCAAGGGGTTGTAGGGAATGACGGCGACGTTCTCCTGTGCGCACAGGGGGAACAGCTCGCGCTCGTTCTCGCGGAACAACATGTTGTAGCGGGGTTGGATGCTGGCGAAACGAGCGAAGTGGTTCACGTCGCTTCGCCCGAGAGCGGTGGCCAGTTGGTAGGCCAGATAGTTCGAACAACCGATGTAGCGAACCTTGCCCGACTTCACCAGATCGTCGAGTGCCGACAACGACTCGTCATGGGGCAAGGTGTGGTCGTAAAAGTGGAGCTGGTAGAGGTCGATGTAGTCGGTCTGCAGTCGACGCAACGATTCGTCAACCGAGCGGAAGATGTTCTTGCGGCTGTTGCCTTGGTCCCAGGGGTTGGGGCCGGTGGGGGCAAAGCACTTGGTGGCGAGGATGAAGTTGTCGCGTTGACCTTTCAGCCATCGCCCGAGGATCCGCTCGGTTTCCCCGTAACCCGCGCTCATGTTGCCGATGGGGTAGACGTCGGCCGTGTCGATGAACGTGAAACCAAGTTCTTTCGCGCGATCCAGAATGGCGATCGACTGATCTTCCGTGCATTGGTGACCGAAGGTCATGGTTCCGAGGCACAAGCGCGACACGCGCATTCCCGTTCGGCCGAATCTCACGTGTTCCATGTGAATGACCGTAGTCTCCTTGGCCATGGCCGTCATCTTCGCATTGCTGACCGCGGTGGTGTACGGGGTGGCCGACTACTCGGGTGGTCGAGCCAGTCGCACCGCGTCGTCAGCCACGGTCACCTTCATCGGCCAGACGGCAGGCTTCATCGGGGCGTTGTCGTTGGCGCTCATTGTGGGCGACCCGCTCGCCAGCGGTCACGATCTGGCGATCAGTGCGGCTGCGGGAATTGCCGGCTCTCTTGGTCTCTTGGGCTTCTATCGGGCCATGGCATCAGGTGCGATGACGGTTGTTGCTCCCATCACCGCTTTGGTTGGTACCACCATCCCCGTCATCTGGGGTCTTGCCAGTGGCGAACGTCCGGGGTTGCTCGCCTACATCGGCATGGTGGTTGCGGTGCTGGCGGTGGTGTTGGTCACCGATGCACTGGGTTTCCACGCAGTCGACACGCCGCCGGGTGTCGTGGGTCTGGCCATCTTCGCCGGTGCGTGTTTCGCCACCATCTTCATTGCCTTCGACAACACGTCGTCCGACGCGGGGCTGTGGCCACTGGTGGCGCTGCGCACGGTGAGTCTGCCGATCGTGGTGATGGTGGTGCTGATCGGACGCAAGCCGTTCGTGGCCACGGGCACCGCCTTCAAGTTCGCATTGCTGAGCGGCATCCTCGACAGCCTTGCCAACGGGCTGTATCTCTTTGCCGCCCGCGAGGGCCTGTTGTCGGTTGTCGCTGTGATTGCCTCGTTGTATCCGGTGAGCACGCTGGCCTTGGCCACCACACTCGACAAGGAAAAAGTGCACACCGCTCAATGGGTGGGCATCGGTTGTGCGGTCACTGCCCTTGTTCTTGTGAGCGCCGGATGACCATCTCCGACTCCCGTGACGCGGCCTTGAAGATGCCCTTGCTCATCAGCGACAGTTCCTGTTTGCGACGGACTTCGTAGATCTCGGCGCGCAATGCGTGCACTTCAGGATCGTCCGGAGCAGCCCAACCAGCGAAGTCGGCGAGGTGGCATGCAAGACGCATGTCGCCCGATTCAGCCAG
Source organism: Ilumatobacteraceae bacterium (assembly GCA_044376595.1). Lineage (GTDB taxonomy): Bacteria > Actinomycetota > Acidimicrobiia > Acidimicrobiales > Ilumatobacteraceae > F1-20-MAGs119. The sequence continues at coordinate 3,908 of JBILKS010000092.1, forward strand.
GTGTTTGGCGCGAGTGATCACGACCATCGGCCCGCCGGCAAGGTTGGCCACCTCGGCGCCCAACGCGGCATCGGGTGCCGGCTTCAGGCGCGAAGCAGCGCCGTCCCACCAACCCCCGAACTGACGCCACACGTTGTGCACGATGAACTCGGGCTCGTCGTACATGGGTCGCAGGTACGGCTTGCCCAAGGTCTTGTCGGGCACCTTGACGGTGTGGATGATGGAGTCGAGCGTCTCACCGGCATTCATCATGTCGAGAACGTCGCGCACGAGAGTCTCGAGCGCGGTGGCGATGTCGTCAAGCACGGTGGCGATGCGCACTTTGCCCCCGATGGGAAGACCATGTGCGGGAAGCAACAGCTCGGGGCCCTGGGCGATCATTCTGCGCAAGGCCGCGGCCCACTCGATGGGCCAGCGTTGCACCTTTTGCGGGTTGCCTGCGTTGGGAAAGTTCCAGATGAGGAAGTCGCCACTGGCCAGCCACTTCTTGTCAGGGAACCACGCCCACAGGTGATCGTCGGTTTCGCCGCGCGCATGGTGGAACTCCACCACTTGATCGCCGAAGTTCATTGCGGTGAAATCTCCGAGATTCTCGGTGACGTCGAGAACGCTGTCGTCGAGGAATGTCGGCCGCTTCTTCCCGGCCTGCGCGGCATCGCTGACCAGGCCATAGCCGTGGTCGCTGCGTACGCCACCGAACTGTCGGGCATTGATGACGACGTTGTAGCCGTTGGTATCGCGGTATCTGCTGAAGCGGCGTTGGACGTTTTCGTGGCCGATGACCCGCACGCGTTCGCCCGGGGTGCCCAGAGTTGCTGCGAGCGCACCGCTGCCGCCCACGTGGTCGACGTGTCCGTGCGTGTAGACGATTGCATTCAGCGAGGACTTTGACCATCCGCGGATTTGGTCGGCGACGTTCTGCCCGTTGTCCAGGGTTCCCGTGTCGAACACCACCAGGCCTTCGTCGCTGTCCCAGGTGACTGCATGGCTGAACGACTCGACGATGGCCAGGCGATCGTCGAGCTCGGAGATCTCGTTGATGATGCGATTGGCAGGCTGGTCGAGAACGCCGGAGTCGATGATTGTGGAGGAAAGAGCAAGAAGGTCAGCCATGGGCCGACATTACTCAGTGCGGCTGTCGCCGGGATCAGCGCGCGGGCGCGGGGTCCTTGGGCAAGCCCAGGACTCGCTCGCCCAGGATGTTGCGCATCACATTCGATGTGCCACCCATGATGGTGTAGCCCGGGCCGTACATGAGACCAGCGGTGACGTCGGTCCACAACGTGGCCTCGGGTCCGAACACCTTGGCCACGAATTGTGCGACACGCCATTCGTGCTCGGTGCAGAAACACTTGGTTGCCGCGGAGAAACCTGCGGGTGCCTGCCGCAACACTTCACGAATCACGAGGATTCGGCCGAGTCGGTAGCCGATCTCCAGTTGAGCGATTTCCTGGCGTACGCGAGGGTCTGACACGTCGGCTCGCTCGCGGGCCATTTTGTACAACGCGTAGTTCGACACCAATCGGTCGATGCCGCCGCGCTCGTGCTCGAGTTGGCGCATGGTTTGTTTGAATGCACCACCTTGTTCACCCACGAGGTTGGCCTTCGGTACCCGAACGTCGG
>JBILKS010000093.1:0-5508 GCA_044376595.1 Ilumatobacteraceae bacterium
GCTGGGCTGGGCGAGGCGCAACTTCATGAGCGGCAACAACGAGTGTCCGCCGGCGAGGAACTTGGCCTCGTCGCCGTACTCGGTGACGAGGCTGATGGCCTCGGCTGCGGAGGTGGCGCGCTTGTATTCGAACGGTGCGGGAATCATCACTTACCACCCTTGGCGCATGCGAGAACTGACTGGACGATGTTGTGGTAGCCGGTGCAACGGCAGAGGTTGCCCTCCAGGCCGATACGCACTTCTTCTTCGGTGGGGTTGGGGTTCTCTTTCAAGAGACTCACCGCCGCCATCACCATGCCCGGCGTGCAGAATCCGCACTGCAGGCCGTGGTTCTGCATGAAGGCATCTTGCATCGGGTGCATTGTGCCGCCCTGTGCCAAGCCTTCGATGGTGGTGATGTTGGCGCCGTCGGCCTGTGCGGCAAGAACGGTGCAGCTCTTGACTGCTTCGCCGTCCATGTGCAGCGAGCAAGCGCCGCAGCTGGAGGTGTCGCAACCGATGTTGGTGCCGGTCAATCCGAGTACGTCGCGGACGTACTGCACGAGAAGCGTGCGGGGCTCGATGTCACTGTCGTGCTTCGTGCCGTTCACGGTGATGCTGACTTTCATGATTTCCCTCTGTTTCCTGACTTCTTCTCGCTACTTCGCTGCCATGATTGCTGCCCACACGCGCTCGGCGGTGGTGGGCATGTCGATGTGCTTGACGCCGAGGTGTGTGACCGCGTCGACAACTGCCGACTGCACCGCGGGGGTGGAGCCGATGGTTCCTGATTCGCCGATGCCCTTGGCGCCGAGCGGGTTGAGGAACGTGGGGGTCTCCATGTGCACCACTTCGAAACTCGGCAGCTCGGCTGCAGAGATGAATGCGTAGTCGGCGAGGTTGGAGGTGATGGGGTTGCCATCGGCGTCGTAACGCACTTCTTCGAGCAACGCCTGCGCGGTGCCCTGTGCGATACCGCCGTGGATCTGGCCTTCCAGCAACAGCGGGTTCAACACGCGGCCGGCGTCGTCGAGTGCGACCTGGCGAAGGTGACGCACCTTGCCGGTTTCGGTGTCGACTTCGACCACCGCAACGTGTGCGCCGAACGGGAACGAGGCGCCCTCGGCAGTGAACTGCGAGGCCTGCACCAAACCGCCGTCGGACTTTGCGGCTGTGGCGAGATCGCCCCAGCTCTTGGCCACTGCGGGTGTGCCCGCAACGTGGAACACTCCGCGATCACGGTCGAGTTCGATGTCGGCCTCGTTGGCTTCGAGCAAACGTGCAGCCAACTTCTTGGCCTGATCGACGAGTTCGATGGCGGCCAGGTTGACAGCCGCGCCACCCTGCTGCAGCGAGCGCGAACCCATGGTTCCGCCGCCGACAGGAACGAGGTCGGTGTCGCCCCAGACGAGGTCGATCATGTCCATGGGGATGCCGGTCTGCTCGGAGGCGATCATCGACCATGCAGTGAGGTGACCCTGGCCGTGCGGGCTGGTTCCGGTGTAGACCACGGCACGACCGTTGTCGAGAACTTCGATCTTGGCGTGCTCACCCATGGGCGGAACGCCACCGGTGATTTCCACGTACACCGACACGCCGATGCCCAACTGCTTGACATCGCCCGAAGCGCGGCGCTTGGCCTGCTCGGCACGCAATGCGGTGTAGTCGGCAGCGGCAAGCACCTTGTTCAGAGCGGTTTCGTAGTCGCCCACGTCGTAGGTCTGGCCGATGTTGGTGGTGAACTTGTCGAGGAACTTGGGGATGAGGTTCATGCGGCGCACTTCTGCCGGGTCCTTGCCGATCTCGAGTGCGAACATGTCCATTGCACGCTCGGCGGCGGCGGTTGCCTCGGGGCGACCCGCTCCGCGGTAGGCGGTGGTGGGAGTGGTGTTGGTGACGATGGAGGTGGTGCGCACTTCCAACTTCGGAATGTCGTACACGGCAGAGGCCATGGGGCGTGTCATGAACGGGGCGAGGATGGTTCCCATGTCGACCCATGCACCCGAGTCCTGCAACACGTGCATCTGGTAGGCCTGCACCTTGCCCTCGCGAGTTCCGCCGATGGTGACGTACTGAATCTGGGCACGACCGTGGCCCATGCCCAGCATGCTTTCGCTGCGTGTTTCACGCCAGCGCAACGCACGGCCCAACTTCTTCGACATGAGGCCGAGAAGTGCCTCTTCGGGGTACAGGCCGATCTTGGCGCCGAAACCGCCACCCACGTCGGGGGTGATCACGCGCAACTGCGATGCATCGAGACCGAGAGCCTTCATGAGGCCGTCCTTGGCGCCCTGAGCGTGCTGCGTGCTGAGCCACTGGTGCAACTTGCCGTCGACCCAAGCCACGGCAGAGCCGCGCACTTCGAGCGGGCACGGTGCGACGCGCTGGTTGACGAAGCGACCCTTCACCACGACTTCGCAGCCTTCGAAGAACGCATCGCCGGTGTTCTCGGGCATGCCGAGCGCTGTGGTGTCGAACACCACGTTGCTGCCGCACTCGTCGTAGATGAGCGTGGTGCTGGTCATCGCCTCTTCGATGTCGACCAAAGCGGGAAGCACGTCGTAATCAACGATCACCATTTCGGCGGCGTCTTCACCCTGCTCGCGCGTTTCGGTGATGACTGCGGCGACGGGTTCACCGACGAAGCGCACCTTGTCGATGGCGAGAAGCGAGCGCTTGGCCATGGGGTTGAAGGCCGCGGGCTGCGGCTCGAGGCCGAGGTCGGTGCCGGTATAGATGGCGATGACGCCGGGAGCGCCGAGCGCATCGGACACGTCGATGCCGGTGATGCGGCCATGAGCCACGCTGCTGCGCACGTATGTGACGTGGGCAGCGCCCTTCAGCAACGGCTCGTTGATGTCGTCGACGTATTCACCGCCGGTGGTGAGGAACTTCGGGTCTTCCTTGCGGATGACGCGGTTGCCGAGAATGCTTCCACCCATGTGGGCCCCCTGTAGATCGGATGCAGTCAGATGACTGTCTGCGGTACTTCCGCAGTGACACTACCCAAGGTTGTCAGGGGGCCTGCAACGGATCCAGGCCACCGGGGGAATTCCCCTTGCCGGCCCACTGCGAGCGAGCGGCCAGGATCGAGTTGACCACCGTGTAGGGCCACGCTTCGGGCAGAACGGTGGGGAAGGTGGGGTCGTCGAGCAGGGCCAGGCGGCGTTCGCCCGGCATGAGGTAGCCCAGTTCGCGCCGGGCGGCCTCGCGCACACCTGCGGGGGTCTGCAGGCGCTGAATGTCACCCTGGAGTTGCTCGTTCGCGTCTTCCAGGGCCACGAACTCGGAGTCACGCCTGGCGATGTCTTCGCGCTGGTTGAAGTAGTCGTTGATGGGGAAGGCGAAGAGCACCAATCCGATGACAGCCGCCAGGGCGACCAGAAAGGTGAAGAAGATCAGCCGAGTGCTGGAGCGCTGAAACAGCCGGGCATCACGCGGCACGGGCCGGGTGAGTTCGCGGGTCAGGCTGCGGGTGGGCACCTCTCCATTGTGGCCCTTGGGGCCCGCCGATCGGCGTCATGTCCTGCGTGGGACTCAGGAAAGTGGTGCGAGAGCAGACCTGCCGCGATAGGCGGCGGTGTCGCCCAGCAGTTCTTCGATGCGCAACAACTGGTTGTACTTGGCCACACGGTCGCTGCGGGCCGGGGCCCCGGTCTTGATCTGGCCACAGTTGGTGGCAACGGCGAGGTCGGCGATGGTGGCGTCTTCGGTTTCGCCACTGCGATGGCTCATGACGCTGGTGTAACTGTGGCGTGTTGCCAGTTCCACCGTGTCGAGAGTTTCGGTGAGCGATCCGATTTGGTTGACCTTGATGAGCACGCTGTTGGCGACGTTGCGCTCGATACCCATGCGCAGGCGACGTGCGTTGGTGACGAACAGATCGTCGCCAACGAGTTGCACCTTGTTGCCCACGGCGGCGGTGAGTGCAGACCAGCCGTCCCAATCGTCTTCGGCCATGCCGTCTTCGATGGAGACGATGGGGTAGCGACCCACGAGATCGGCCCACCACGATGCGAGTTCGCCAGAGGAGAGAACCTTTCCCTCGCCGGTGAGGTGGTACTTGCCGTCGCGGAACAGTTCGCTCATGGCCGGGTCGAGAGCGATGGCGATGTCTTCACCGGGAACGTGACCGGCACGCTCGATGGCTTCGACCAAGACCTTGATGGCGTCTTCGTTCGACGAAAGGTTGGGAGCAAAGCCACCTTCGTCGCCCACTGCGGTGGCCAAGCCGCGATCAGCGAGGACCTTTTTCAAGACGTGGTAGGTCTCGGTACCCCAGCGCAGTGCCTCGGAGAAGCTGGCCGCGCCAACGGGCATGATCATGAACTCCTGGAGATCGATGGTGTTGTCGGCGTGGGCACCACCGTTGATCACGTTCATCATGGGAACGGGCAGCACGTGTGCGTTGGGTCCGCCGACGGAGCGGAAGAGGGGGAGATCGACTTCGTCGGCCGCGGCGTGGGCCACGGCGAGGCTGACACCGAGAATGGCGTTGGCGCCGAGGCGACCTTTGTTCTCCGTGCCGTCGAGGTCGATGAGCAAATGATCGACGCTGCGTTGATCGAGTGCGTCGAGGCCGAGCAGAGCCTGTTGGATTTCGTCGTTCACGTTGCGCACGGCGGTGAGCACGCCCTTGCCCATGTAGCGCTTGGTGTCGTTGTCGCGCAGTTCCACGGCCTCGTGTTCGCCGGTGGAGGCGCCCGACGGAACCATCGCCCGACCGCGTGCGCCGGAGGCCAACAACACTTCGACTTCGACGGTGGGGTTCCCGCGGGAATCCAACACCTCGCGGCCAACGACACTGACGATTGTGCTCATGCGGGCAACGCTAGCCGCCCTTGGCGATCTCCCATAAGGCGTCGAGTTGTTCGAGAGTGGCGGTTGTCATGTCGATGCCACGTTCGCCGGCAAGTGTCTCGACATGCTCCACACGCTGACGGAATTTGCCCGCGGCGCCGCGCAGGGAGACTTCGGCATCGAGGGAGAGGTGGCGTGCCACGTTGACCACAGAGAACAAGAGATCTCCGAGTTCCATGCTGATCTCTTGGCGCACCGTGTCGGGGTCGCCGCTCGTTGCGAGTTTCGACACGGCTTCGTGCAGTTCCGCGGCTTCTTCACCGATCTTGGCCAGTGGCCCAGCGGCATCGGGCCAGTCGAATCCCACCTTGGCGGCTTTCTTCTGCAGCTGCTGCGCGTACATCAACGCCGGGCCTGATGTGACGACGCCGTCGAAGAGGCGCACGCGTTCGGGTTTCTCTTCGCGCTTGATTGCATCCCAGTTCGCCGTGACGGCATCGGCGGTGTCGGCCTGCACGTCGCCGAAAACGTGGGGATGGCGACGCACCAACTTGTCGTGCACGGTGCGGGCAACGTCGGCCATGGTGAACCGACCCTCTTGCTCGGCGATGGTGGCGTGGAACTCCACTTGGTAGAGAAGGTCGCCGAGTTCTTCGATCAATGCGTCGTCGGTGGAGGGATTGTCGGGATCGAGAGCCTCGAGCGCATCGACAACTTCATAGGTCTCTT
>JBILKS010000094.1:0-5505 GCA_044376595.1 Ilumatobacteraceae bacterium
CACTGCCTCGATCTGGTCGACCCCTCGAAACGTTTCACTGCCACCCAGTTTCAACAGGCTGCGAGCGGCGCACTCGACAGCATTCATTCGGCCGGGCGCCGCGCATTGTTGGTGGGTGGAACTGGCTTGTATCTCACCGCTGTGATCGACGAGTTGGTGTTCCCGGGCGAATGGCCCGAGATTCGCGCGGAACTCGAAGCCGACGCAGACACCGCAGGCCTGTTCGCCCGACTCGCAGCACTCGACCCCGAAGCTGCGTCGAAGATCGAACCCGGCAATCGTCGTCGCATCGTGAGGGCTCTCGAGGTGTGCCTGGGAAGTGGTGGCAAGTTCAGCGATGCGGGTCCTGGAACGTCAGCCTTTCCCGACAACGGCGTGGTTCAGGTGGGTATTCGCTGGCCCCGCGACGTTCTGGCACGACGCATCGCCCAGCGCGTCGATGTGATGATTGCCGACGGTCTCGTGGATGAGGTTCGCGGACTGTTGGCACGCGAGCCAGCCATGTCGCACACCGCAGCCCAGGCTCTCGGGTACAAAGAGATGGCCGGGCACATCGCGGGGACCATGACCCTGTCGGAGGCCCGTGACGAGGTGGTGTTGAGAACCGTGCAGTTCGCGGTGCGCCAAGAACGGTGGTTCCGACGTGACCCCCGCATCTTCTGGGCTGACGTGGTGGCCGACCCCGTTGATGAAGTAAGTCCCTACGTTCTGCGAGCCTTCGGGGCGTAGGGTGGATTCGTGCAGGTGACGCTCCAGAAGTATCAGGCGCTGGGCAACGATTTCTTGGTCTACGACCTCGCTCAGGGAAAGCCGTCGCTTCCATGGGCCGATCTCGCCGAACAGTGGTGCAATCGACGTTTCGGCATTGGTGCCGACGGAGTGTTGTTGCTGGAAAATCACGGTGGTCGCCGGTTGGCCATGGCGTTGTTCAACGCCGACGGCAGCAAGGCCGAAATCAGTGGCAACGGCATTCGTTGTTTGGTGCAGGCGGCACATCGTTCCGATGGCTCGCCCGTGGGCGTCTCGTACACGGTCAGCACCGATGCGGGTGTGCGCGTGGTGGAAGTCGTCAGCGACAATCTGTGCGGCGTGATTGCGGCAAGCGTGGAGATGGGTGTGGTGTCGGATCTTGAAGCACCCGAAAATTGGGCCAGTGTGGGCTGTCATCCCGATCGCCCAGTCAGTCACTTGTCGCTCGGCAATCCGCACTCCGTGGTGGGCGTCGACGACGTGCAGGCTGTCGACCTGAAAACCCTCGGTGAAAAAGTGCCGCACGTGAACCTTGAAATTGTCGAGCCCGGTCCTGAGCCCCATGCTGTGACGATGCGTGTCCACGAACGCGGCGCGGGCATCACACTGGCCTGTGGTTCGGGTGCCTGCGCCAGTGCATTTGCGGCGTTGAGTTGGGGTCTCGTGCCCTCCAGTACCGAGGAAGTTCTGGTGCACATGGAAGGTGGCGATGCCCGTGTGCGTATCGATCGCGCATCGCGGCTGGCCACGTTGGTGGGGCCCTCCGAGTTCATCGCCGACATTTCGGTGCGGGTGTGAGCAACCCCTACCAAGAGGCCCTCGGCCAAACGCTCATCGAGCGTGCCTTTCGTGAGCGCATCGTGCTGGTGAGTGTCACTCTTCCGCCTCTCACGGACCAGGACACCGATGAAAGCCTCGACGAGTTGGCACGTCTTGTCGACACGGCCGGCGCCGACGAAGTTGCACGCATCACACAGCGCCGCGATTCTCCCGATCCCACGTGGTTTCTCGGCAAGGGCAAGGCCGAAGAACTGAAAGAGATCTGTCTCGAGGTCGATGCCGACACGGTGGTGTTCGACAACGAACTGGCGCCGGCGCAGCAGTACAACCTCGAGAAGCTGCTCGGCCGAACCGCACTCGACCGCACAGCGGTGATTCTCGACATCTTCGCCCAGAACGCACACACGCTGGAGGGCAAGGCCCAGGTGGAGTTGGCATTGTTGCGATACCGCCTGCCGCGTCTGCGTCGTGGTGTGAAGGGCGCTCTCAGCCAGCAAGACGGTCGAATCGGATCGCGAGGCCCGGGAGAAACCAAACTCGAAGTCGATCGACGTCGCATCATGCGTCGCATTACGAAACTCGAGCAAGAACTGCGCGATCTCGGGCGTCGTCGTCAGGTGCAGCGCAAGAGCCGCGAGCGAAGCGGCCTGTCGGCGGTCACCATCGTGGGCTACACCAACGCCGGCAAGTCCACGTTGCTCAATGCGCTCACGGCATCGGGCGTGTTGGTGCAGGATCGCCTCTTCGCCACGCTCGATCCCACTACTCGGCGTTTGTCGTTGCCCGGCGGCGAACCGGTTCTTCTCACCGACACCGTGGGATTCGTGCGTCGTCTGCCACACGGCCTCATCGAGGCATTCAAGAGCACACTCGAGGTGGCCGGCGAGGCGGACTACTTGATTCACGTTGTGGATGCCAGCGATGTCGACCCGCGCGGTCAGATCGATGCAGTTCACGAAGTACTCGGCGAGATTGCGGCAGAGCGAGTGCCTGAGTTGTTGGTCTTCAACAAAGCAGACATGGCCCCCGAGGCGGCCAAAGAACTGGTCGACGATCATCCTGGTTCCGTGGCCGTTTCGGCGGTCACCGGCGAAGGGATCGACATCTTGTTGCGCACGCTCAGTGATCGCATGCGTGCATTGTCGCGAGTGGTCGAGCTGTTCATTCCGTACGAGAACGGCGAGGCCATGGCCATGGTGCATCGTGAGGGCGAAGTCGTGTCCACCGCCCACGAAGAGACGGGTGCGCGGATCCGCGCTCGTCTTGCCGACGCATCGGTGGGGAGGTTGCGGGACTATGTGGTTCCCGAAAGCCCCAAAGGTGCCACCGGTGGTGTTGGCGGCGGCGTCGCTGGTGAAGCAAAGTAGAGAGTGATGTCCGCCGAAAACCAAGGTTTCGTTCCGCCGCCGTATCCCTACGACCGCCTCGACGCATTTGCCGCGTTCGGACGGGCCATGGAGGGGGGAGTGGTCGATCTCTCCATCGGCACGCCGTGTGACCCTCCGCTCGAGTCGGTGGTGGCGGCTCTCTCGCAATCCAACAGTGAGCGTGGTTATCCACCCAGCATCGGCACCGAGCCATTGCGCCGCGCCGCAATCGATTGGATGAAGCGTCGCTTCGATGTCGATGTGCCGTTGTCAGATGTGGCGGCGTGCATCGGAACCAAAGAGTTCGTGGGCACCACCCCACATTGGATGCGCCTGCGCACGCCCTCGAAAGACACGGTCTTCTATCCGGCCGTGGCGTATCCCACTTACGAAATGGGTGCGATCCTGGCCAACTGTCGTGCCGTCCCCGTGCCGATGAATGCAGCGGGAACCATGGACTTCTCGACGATCAGTGACGCAGACGCTGCGCGCGGTCTGATGCTGTGGGTCAACAGCCCGAGCAACCCCACGGGCGACCTCGACAACCTCGGTGCCGCGGTGGCCTGGGGCCACAGGCACGGCGTGCCGGTGTTCAGCGACGAGTGCTATGCCGAGTTCACGTGGGACACTGCGCCACAATCGGCGCTGCAACATTCCCTGTCGGGCGTGGTGGTGGTGCATTCGTTGTCGAAGCGATCAAACCTCGCAGGACTCCGCGTGGGCTTCTACGCAGGAGACCATGACATCGTCGACTACCTGAAGGAAGTGCGCAAGCACGTGGGCATGCTGGTCCCCGGTCCCGCTCAGGCTGCTGGTGTCGTGGCGCTGAACGATGATGCGCACGTGGTGGTCCAACGCGACAGGTATCGCAATCGTCTCGAGACGGTACGTCGGGTGGTGGGGAAGTGGTCTGGCCTCGACATCCCCATGCCGGCCGGCGGTTTCTACCTCTGGTTCGATGCGCACGATGGCTGGGCGTTTGCCGAGAAGTTGGCACGTGAGGGCGGAACCTTGGTAAGTCCGGGCGACTTCTATGGTGCTGGTGGAGCCAACAATGTGCGGATTGCGGTTGTTCAACCCGACGAGAAGATCGCCTTGATGGCCACACGGCTCGGCATCCCACTCGAATGACATCACTGCCCCCGCCGCAGGGGCCTCCTGCGTCGCTGGTGCCCCCGGGTGGCGCGACACGCCGGCGTTCGCGCAGACACGGGTGGATTGCCGGCGCGTTGCTTGCGGTTGGCCTGATCGGCGGTACTGCTCTCTTTGTCGAGGGCGGACAACGTATGGAGGTGGCCGCGCAACGGATGGTTCGCGTCTCTGCTGGCTGTCGCGTGTTGGTCACTCTGCAACGCACAGATTCGTTCCACGTGTATCTCGAAGACCGTGCGGCCAACATGCCTGCATCCGCGGATTGCACGTTGCGTACCCGCCTCGAGGCGATTCCGCCGGCAAGTGGAGTCAACCCGCACGGTTCGGCTGTGATCGGGTATTCGGTGGTTGCACGAAACAATGTCGAGCGCTCGATGTTCGAAATCCGCAATGGACGCACGTACGAGGCCGGCAGGTACCGCGGTGAGTTGGCTTCACGCTTCGAGGGCGTCAGTGGTGAAACGCTGGAGGTGACAGTGGTGGCAGATCAAGCGGAGGCCGCCATTGCTATTGGCGAGGATGTCTTTGCGGTGCGACGACCGTGGCGCACCGGATCAGGAATCACTGTTGCGGCGGGTTGTATCGGAGCCCTGTTGGTAATGAGCCGTCGACGCGTCAGAGTCGACGCATCACTGTGACGACCTTGCCGTAGACCGACACGTCGGCTGCCGAGAACACCATTGGCTCGAGGCGCGGGTTGGCTGGGGTGAGGGTGATGGTAGAGCCCGACTTTTTGTAGGTCTTCACCGTTGCTTCGTCGCCCGGGATGCCCGCAACCACAATGTCGCCATTGCGTGGTGAGGTTTCTTGGCGGGCCACCACGAAGTCGCCGTCGAGAATGCCGGCTTCGATCATCGAGTCGCCACGCACGCGCAGCATGAAGAGTTCTCCTTCGCCCGTGAAGTCGACGGGAAGGGGAATGAGTTCTTCAATGTTCTCGTTGGCCAAGACTCCGGTGCCGGCTGCGATGTCACCCACGAGGGGTACGTGCTTGGCGGGGCGGCGCTCCATGGCCACGCCGATGGCGGAGTCGAAGCGCACCTCGAGGGCCCGGGGCTTGGTGGGATCGCGACGGAGGTATCCGAGCTTCTGGAGTGTGGCCAGGTGGTTGTGCACCGTGGCGGGGCTGTTGAGGCCCACAGCTTCGGCAATTTCGCGAACCGAGGGCGGATAACCCCGTTCACGCATGTTGGAGTCGATGAACTCGAGGATGGCTCGCTGGCGGGCGGTGAGGGCTTCGGACATGGGGACAGCGTACGCCTGTTCGCCCCACGAATCAAACATTTGTTCGCTTGGGGTCTTGTGCAACGAACACCTGTTCGCTAGGTTGTTGGCAGGTCACGAACACCCGTTCGGTACTGTCCCGCCCGTCAGAACCAGCCAGCCAGAACCGCCCAGTCAGAAAGAGACATCTCCCATGGCACTCGCACTTCACACTCACAGCCCAGTCCACGCC
>JBILKS010000095.1:0-5478 GCA_044376595.1 Ilumatobacteraceae bacterium
CTCCCGATGCTTCTGCGGCGTTGCGGACGATCCGAGCCCTGAACGACGAAGCCTTCGACGTGATTCACCTCCACGAACCACTCGCGCCGGGAGCCACCATGACGGCATTGATGCTTCGTCTCGCCCCCACGGTCGGCACCTTCCACGCCGCAGGTGACTCTGCGAGTTACCGGATGTTGAACAGGCCTGTGCGATGGTTGGCGTCACGGATCGACATTCGCGTGGCCGTGTCGAAAGACGCCGAACTTCTGGCCAGCCGATACCTCGGCGGAACTTACGAGTTGCTCGGAAACGGCATCGAGATATCTCGCTACGTCGGAGACTTTGCCGATGAGCCGGTTGTGAAGGAATCCGAGCCGACCATTTTCTTCGTCGGTCGCCACGAACCGCGCAAGGGCCTCGATGTCCTCCTGCGATCGTTGCAACATCTGCCGGCCGACGTACGGGTGTGGGTGGCCTCCGACGGTGCTGACACCGAACGCCTGCGAGCCGAGTTCGGGGCCGATACTCGCATCGTTTGGCTGGGTCGGATCTCCGATGCGGAAAAGATTCGGCGCATGCGCTCTGCAACGGTGTTTTGTGCGCCGTCTCTCCATGGTGAGTCTTTCGGTGTGGTGTTGCTGGAAGCGATGGCCGCCGGAACGCCCGTGGTTGCGAGCGACATCGACGGGTACCAAAACGTTGCCACGAACGACGTGGATGCTCTTTTGGTGGAGCCGGGAGATCCCCGAGCACTCGCTGGCGCGCTGGCGAAGGTGATGACCAACCCGCGATTGTCCCAGCGCCTCATCGAGGCCGGACTCTCTCGCGTCGAATCGTCATCGATGAGGGTGCTTGCCGAACGATACGTCGAGATCTACGAACGGGCCTGCGAAATGGGCCGCAACGGCGAGGGCGGCAACTATGCCTCGAGCATCGGAAAGGGCAGTGGCCGTCGGGGCGCGGAACCCAGCCGTATGCTGAAACTCTTCGAGAATCGGATTCTCAAGAAATCCACGAACTCACGACACGGCAAGACGGACTCATGAACACCACCCTTTCACTCGCCCGATCCGCATCGATGGGTGCCGGTTCGGCTCCAGTTCGTTCTTTTCTCGTGAAGGTGGGGATATGTCTTGGGGCGACACTCGGGGCCATCGTGGGTTTTCTGGTGCTCCAGGTGATCGGACTCGTGGTGTTCGTGGTGGTGGGTGCTGTGGCCGGCTTCGGGCTGGGCTCATGGCTCGCCGGTGCCCTTCTGTCCCGGGCACTCGTCACTGTGGGGAACGCAGTCGATGCACGGCCTGTCACCGCATCGGAACATCCGCGTGTCTTCAATCTGCTCGAGGGGCTGTGTGCCGGCTCCGGTGTGTCGATGCCGAAGGTGTCTCTCACCAGCGACAACACGATGAATGTGATGACGCTCGTGGACCCGGCGGGCAAGGAACAGGCCGAGATCATCATCACGAGCGGCATCGCGCGGGATCTTTCGCGTATCGCTCTCGAGGGAATCGTTGCGACATCCCTCGCGCGGATCAAGTCCGGACGCTTGGAGTCGCAGGTGGCCGCAGCTGCCGTGTTGCTCGAAGCACCGTGGTTCGTTCCGCGTGCGGTGCGTGAGCGTCTGGCGCGCGAAGCCAACACCGTGAGCGACAGCTTCGACATCGACATGCGCGCGTCCTCGATCACCCGATTCCCACCTGGATTGGCCGAGGCGTACGAATCGATGCTGGTTGCGACAACGGTCACGTCATGTGCGCCGAACGCCTGTGACGCCTTGTGGTTGGCGGATCCCCGTCGGAGTGGCGGTTCGGGCAATGACCTGACCGGAGTAGTCGAGGGCTCTACAGTGCTTTCTCAAGCCGACGAGAGGCCCTCTCTTGTCGAGCGTGTCGCACTACTCAGGGAGATCTAGAGATGAAGTCAGCCTCTTTGCGCCGGATTGGCGCCGGACGTTTGTCCCTTGCCGCAGCAGTAATCGGCACGATGGTGCTGGGTGCGTGCGGTGGCGGTGGCGCCTCTGAAGAAACTGCACCCGACGTCTCTTTCGGTGACGGCATTTTGTCGTCGACTTTGCCCGGGCCGACAACAACGTTGCCCGCGCCCGAGGTGATGCCACTCACCGGGCTTCCCATCGAAGATGCGGCCGCAGCGATTCGGCCCGCGATGGTCGTGAAGATCGACAACCATCCTCGCGCGCGTCCGCAGACCGGTCTCAACACTGCCGACCTGGTGTACGAGGAAAATGTTGAGCAGCTGACGCGTTTCGCTGCTGTGTTCCACTCGGCAATCCCCAAGGAAGTGGGACCCGTACGCAGTGGTCGTACGCAGGACGTCGCTCTTTTCAGCCCGTACCTGAATCCGCTCTTCGTGTGGAGTGGCGGCAACTCCAAGACCACCTCGCTGGTCCGCAAGTCGGTGTTGGTCGACATGAGCGCAACGGTCGCCTACAAGCAGGGCGGCTACCGTCGCGAGTCGTCGCGCAAGGCGCCGCACAACCTGTATGCGGATCCGGCGGCCATCTACAAGTTGACTCCGCAGGGGGCCACACGTCCGCCGCAACAGTTCGAGTACCGCACCTCCAGCGATGCAATGCCCACAACTGCAACCGCCTCGGCTGGTGCGCTGCTGAGCATGGATGGGGTCAAGGTCACATGGTTGTGGAGCGCGACCGACGGCAACTACCTGCGCACGCAGGACAAAGAAAAGCACATGGACTCCGACGGTTCGCAGGTCAATGCCAAGAATGTCGTGGTGCTGTTCGTTGCCTACAAGGGAAGCAGTGCAGATCCGCGCAGCCCCGAGGCCCAGAGTGTGGGCGAGGGCGAGGCATGGGTCTACACGAACGGATCGCTGGTCAAAGGCAAGTGGGCCCGTGCGAAAGAGACCGATGTCTTCACCCTCACCGACTCGGCCGGAGCAGCCATCAAGTTGACCCCGGGTCGTTCGTGGATTGAACTGCCGCGAGTGGGCAAGGGTCTCGACATTCCGGCCGGATCCGACCCCACAAAACTCAAGTTCCCGTGAGAGGCCGTAGCGGCTTCCTCGGTACGCTACGCACATGAGTTCGCAGACAGATTCAGCGCAAACAGGATCAGTCGGTAACTTCCGCGTCAAGCGGGGTCTCGCCGAAATGATGAAGGGCGGCGTCATCATGGACGTCGTCACACCCGAGCAGGCAAAGGTTGCCGAAGACGCGGGTGCCTGCGCTGTTATGGCTCTCGAGCGCGTGCCGGCAGACATCCGTCGTGACGGTGGCGTCGCGCGAATGAGTGACCCCGAGATGATCGAGGGCATCAAGGCCGCGGTCAGCATCCCCGTCATGGCCAAAGCTCGCATCGGACACTTCGTCGAGGCACAAATTCTCCAGGCGCTGGGTGTCGACTTCATCGACGAATCCGAGGTCCTCACGCCCGCCGACGAAACCCACCACATCGACAAGTTTGGTTTTGCCGTTCCCTTCGTGTGCGGAGCCACCAATCTGGGTGAGGCACTGCGCCGCATCAGCGAAGGTGCGGCAATGATTCGTTCCAAGGGTGAAGCCGGAACCGGCAACATCGTCGAGGCAGTGCGCCACTTGCGCAACATTCTCGGCGACATGCGCAAGATCACCCAGGCCGACTCCGCAGAGCTCTTCGATTGGGCCAAACGACTTCAGGCCCCGTTGCCGCTGGTGCAGGAAATCGCCGAAACCGGAACGCTTCCGGTTCCGCTGTTCTGCGCCGGAGGAATCGCCACTCCAGCCGATGCGGCACTTGCCATGCAACTTGGTGCCCAAGCCGTTTTCGTCGGCTCGGGAATCTTCAAGAGCGACGATCCTGCTCCCCGTGCCAAGGCGATTGTCGAGGCCACCACGCACTTCCGCGATGCGCACATCCTGGCCAAGGTCAGCCGCGGTCTCGGTGCACCAATGACAGGCATCGGCATGGACGAGATCAACCAGCGCTACGCGGAGCGCGGCTGGTGACATCGGCCGGGAGGCCCCCAGGGGGCTGGCACCATGATGCAGACACCGCCCGTCGTCGGGGTGCTCGCTCTTCAAGGAGCGTTTCGCGCTCACAGTGAAGCTCTTTCGTGTCTCGACGTCTCCACTGTCGAGGTGCGAACGCAGCAAGATCTCGCCAAGGTCGATGCTCTCGTGATGCCGGGTGGCGAGTCCACCACGATGTCGCAGCTTCTGGAATCCAGCGGACTCTTCACTGCGATTTCCGAGCGCATCGCAGCCGGAATGCAAGTGATGGGCACCTGTGCCGGGCTCATCTTGTTGGCAAGAACAGTGCTCGACGGCCGAAGCGACCAGCAGAGTTTTGCGGCACTCGACATCACGGTGCGTCGAAATGCCTATGGTCGCCAGATCGACAGTTTCGAAGCCGATCTCACGGTCGAGGATCTCGACACGCCCTTCACGGCGATCTTCATTCGTGCTCCTGTGATCGAAGCGGTGGGTCCCGGAGTGGACGTGATTGCCGAGCACTTGGGAAGGCCTGTGGCCGTGGCAACATCTCAGTTCCTTGGTGCGGCATTTCATCCCGAACTCACACAAGACACGCGGGTGCACCGGATCTTTGTCAACATGATTGGTCGGAAGTAGGAGAGAACCATGTCAGGCCATTCCAAATGGGCAACCATCAAGCACAAGAAGGCCGCGGTCGACAAGGCCCGCGGAAAGCTGTTCGCCAAGTTGGCGCGGCAGATCGAGGTGGCGGCCCGCGAGGGTGGCGGCGATCCCGACACCAACGCATCTCTGCGCACGATGATCCTGAAGGCCAAAGCCGGCCAGATGACCAACGATGCCATCGAGCGTGCCATCAAACGTGGTTCGGGCGAGACAACCGGAGCGAACTACGAGTCGATCACCTACGAGGGCTATGCGCCCGGGGGAGTTGCACTCTTGATCGACGTGCTCACCGACAATCGCAACCGAACCAGTGGTGATGTGCGGTCGGTCTTCTCGAAGCACGGAGGCGCGATGGCTGAACCCGGAGCCGTGGGTTGGCAGTTTTCCCGCAAGGGCGTCATCATCGTCGACGGCAAGGTTGGGGAAGATGATCTCATGACCGCGGCTCTCGAGGCTGGTGCCGAAGACGTCTCCTCCGATGGTGATGCGTGGAAAGTGACCACCGATCCTTCCGGCGTGTGGGAGGTGAAGGCGGCTCTCGAATCCGCCGGCATGTTGGTGCTGTCTGCCGAGAGCACCATGGTCTCGGCCAACACGGTTCCTGTCGACAACATCGACGACGCCAAGAAGATTCTTCGTATCCTCGATGCGCTCGAGGACAACGACGACATCCAAGATGTGTATTCCAACTTTGACATGTCAGACGACATCATGCAGGAGGCTTCAGCGTGAGTATTTCCATCGGCGACACAGCCCCCGAGTTCACGCTCCCGGCAACGGGCGGGCGAACCGTCAGTCTCGCGGAGTTCCGCGGTCAGACGGTTGTCCTCGTGTTCTATCCCGGTGACGACACCCCGGTGTGCACGAAGCAGTTGTGCAGT
>JBILKS010000096.1:0-5473 GCA_044376595.1 Ilumatobacteraceae bacterium
ACATCGGCAACGTTCCCATCGTTGTGGTGGGCACCACCGGCGACGCCGCGACACCACTTGAGTCATCACGCAAAATGGCTACTGCGCTCAGCGACGGTCGCCTGCTGGTGGTGATGCAAGATCAACACACGGGGTACGGCACAAGTGAATGCATCAACTCACTTGTCGACGACTATCTGGTGAAACTCGAAGCTCCAGAAACCGAAACCACCTGCGCCAACGACAACGAGTGACTCGGCACAAAGGAAAAGGGGCCGGCACCCGAGGGCACCGACCCCTTTCTCAGGAGTACTGAGTTTCGCTACTTTTTGAAGAACTCCATCTTCGCGCTCCAGTTCGACAGCCGAGCCTGATTCCATGGTTGTCTGTTCGGCGAGGTCAGCGAAACCCGAGCTGAAAAGTTCCTCTTCCTCGGCCAAAAGCCGATGGGGAGTCGCGGTTCGAACACCAACTGCTGGTTTGCCTTGGTGGTCTTGACCTCGATCCACCATTCGTGGTCCGTCAACGTGATGACTTTCGGCTTGGTCAAGAGACCACGCTTACCGATCGTTACGACCGTACCCTTGTCCATGACCACAGGCCTTTCCAAGTTTGTAAACAGGAAGGTGATCCTGTACGTCCCTGGAACCGGAAGGGTCATCTCTTTCTTGAGAGTGAAATGTGTCGACTTCGCTGCAGCCTGAGTTGCCTTCACCTTCTTCGGTGCGAAGAACTTGTTCAAGAACGTCGCCGCCCTCTGGAAGAAGTTGGGCGCTATCACCACCGGATCCGGTGCATCAAGACGCACCTCTGACGTCTTGATTTCCACACCCGAGAAGTCACCCCCGATCGGCTTGTTGCCGAACTCGAGGAGATAGCCCTGGACTGCGGCCGAATCGGCTGGGTTGTCACAAGCAAGGTCGTTCCAGTAACCGACCCGGAACTTCACGGGAATCCATGGCCTGTTCCAGTTCGTGACCATGCAGTCTTCACCGGCTCCGACAGTCACGTTGTAGTTCGTGCCGCCGCAATAGTTGTTTGCATTCCAATCGATGGTGTTGTTCGGCTCGTTGTCGTTGCTGTTCCACGAGGCAAAGGCGCCGGCTGGAGCAGTTCCCGCAGGCGTTGCCCGGTCTCCGCATCCATTCCAGAACACCTGGCCCGATTCGGGACCCGAGGTGTACTTCCACACACTCTCTGTTTCGGTATCGCTGCCGTTGATCCAGATGTTGCTCGCTCCGTCGATCTTGGTTCCGACGAACTCGTTCTCAGCAGCCGACGTGATCGTCGCCAAGTAGCCAGTCAGACCCAATTCCTTCGATTCCGCTGCTGCTGCAATCGCCTTCACCGCGGTCTTGTCGGCATTCGTGGCAGTAGATGCATATCTCACGAACTTGTAGAAGTGCTGATTGGCAGGATTGAACGACACATCATCACGATGTTCGAACACCACCGACTCGAGGCTGACAGGCTGCGCAAGTTCGGCTCCCGTCACCCTGGGCATCGCGAGCCGCAATCTCGCGAGAAGCGCGTTCACCTTGTCAGGCTTTCCATAGAAGGCGAGTTCGGTGCCCACAAAAGCCGTATAGCCATGAGCAAGCGTTACTCCGGCCGCACCGCCGCTTTCTGCAGTCATCGCTTGACCGGGATTCTCCCGCGACTCGATGAATACAGATCCACGCGAGGCCCTGACCGATGCGTAGACGTTCTTTTCCGCATCAGCGGTTGGGTAACGCACGAACGCCGGGATTCGTGCCGTTGCCCCAGACTTCACACGCAGAACTCGTGCAATTGAGAGTTCGAAAGAAGCCGCGGTCTTGACGACCGTGTTGGACGGCTTCGTGGCGCTCTCAAAGATCAACGGTGTCGTCGCGAAAGACGTCTTCTTCGACTCACCGTTGTAGGTCATGGTGACCAGTCGGCCATCGGCAATTCGCACGGAGGCAGTGAGCTTCGAAGGAGTCATTTCGGTGCGAACCAGGTGGGGAACACCTGCCGTACCGACGAACTGACCCTCGGGCCGGATGTAGACGCTCTTGGTCTTCATCTCCGTGCGCAACTGGTTGCGCACGGCATTCGTCCGCGGAAAGCTTCCCGTCTTCTTGTAGATCTTTGCTGCGGCTGTCTTCACCTTGTTCAGCTCTGCCTTGGCATTGTTCACCAACGTGGTGGGGTCGCCGTGTAC
Source organism: Ilumatobacteraceae bacterium (assembly GCA_044376595.1). GTDB lineage: Bacteria > Actinomycetota > Acidimicrobiia > Acidimicrobiales > Ilumatobacteraceae > F1-20-MAGs119. The sequence goes on from JBILKS010000096.1 coordinate 2,165, forward strand.
GGCCTTCGCGCCAGCGGCGGTGAACACGAACTTGCTCGGCAGCGGCATGAAGTCGGTTCCCATCATCACGCAGGCGTCGACTGCGGTGGTGGGCACGTCATCCATGTAAAAGTTGAGGACAAGCGAGCCTTCGTAGCTTGCGTAGTAACCCTTTCCCGAGTACGTGGTGGGTGCTGCCAGTGCCGCAGGTGCAGTGGTGGTGACACCCTCGTAACAGGTCAGAGTGGGCTCGGAGCCTTCGATATTGCGCGCCTCGGCCTGTTCTGCAGTTGCCTCGATTTCCGGTGTGCGAACGACGAGTCCGAAGTTGGTGTCGAAAGCCAGCAACGCCGCCGGATCAGATGGATTCATGCCCCCCAACGCGGTACCTGCGATGGTGGCACCGGTCTCTGCCGACGCGGTGACGATGGAATCGGCAGAGGCCGGCATCGCGGTGGGAACGGCAAGGAGGCCGACTCCGATCGCGAGCGCAACTCCCACCTTCGCCTTGCGGCGAGACGTGCTGAAGAAATTTGTGTTCATGAGAGAAGAATACTTCTCTCATGTCACCAACGTTGACTCCAACAATGACGGCAGGGAACGTGACAAAACCGTGACCGCCTCAGTGTGGGCGGGTATTGAGATTGCTGACCGCAGATATTCAGGCGTCGGCGACGAATCGATCGAGGTCAGACGGCTTTCCCGCCAGCAGGATCAACTCGCCCGCCTGAAGCACGGTGTCCTGGTCAGCGTGCTGGAACTCGCCCCCCGGTGGCTTGATGCTGACGATGGTCACCCCGTACTTGGCTCGGATGCCTGTCTTGCCCAACGGCCGATTCAAGTAGTGCTGTGGAGCTGACATCTCGACAAGGGCGAAGTTGTCTTCGACGTGGAAATAGTCATCCACTCGGCGGATGATGCTCCGAGCTGTCCTCTGACCCATGTCGTGTTCCGGTTGGATCACCCGCTGCACTCCGACTCGTTCAAGGATTTTTGCATGCTCCATCGTCAGCGCCTTGGCCCAGACCGTCGGAATCTTCAGTTCGTCAATCAGCGCCAAAGTGGCGAGAACGGAGGCTTCGATATTCGTGGCAATGGCCACGACTGCCCGCGAGAACTGCTCGGCACCGATCTGGCGAAGCGCCCGCGCCGAGGTTGCATCGGCTTGCACGACATTGGGAATTTCACCCGACACACGCTGCACGATGTCCTCGTCGAAGTCGACGGCGAGGACTTCGATTCCCTGATCCACGAGACCTCGTGCGAGGGCTTCACCGAATCTGCCGAGTCCGACGACAAGTACACCACTGCGATCGTTGGACTCGTGAGTGGAAGGGTTCTTTGTCGACATCCGAACCAACGCTACGGGATCTGGACCTCAACCGATCAAGGGTTGGTCCGTTGGGTACCGGAACATGTTCGGCCGGTGGCGCAGAGTGATGGCCGCTGCCAGCGAAATCGGGCCGATCCGGCCCGCGAACATGAGCACAATCAGGAGCATCTGGCCAAGGGCGCCCTCTTCGGCCGCCACTCCCGTCGAGAGCCCCACGGTGGAAAGTGCCGAGATCGCCTCGAAGGCCGACCTTACCAACGTTGCGTCACCGACGACCATCAGAGCCAACGTCGAAACCGTGAGAATACCGACCCCGACAAGGCTCACCGTGAGCGCCTGGCGCTGAACGGACTCGGGAATACGCCTGCGAAAAACGTTGACGTCACGGTCGCCGCGGAACTCCGCCCAGATCACGAAGGCCAACAGCGCGAAGGTCGTGACCTTGATGCCGCCCGCCGTCGACCCACTGCCGCCACCGATGAACATGAGAAGGATGGACACCACCAACGACTCCTCGGTCAAGGCGGCATTGTCGAGGGTGTTGAATCCGGCGGTGCGCGTCTGAACGGAATGGAAGAAAGCCGCGTTCACCCGCGAAGCCTCGGGCAATGAACCCAAGGTCTTGTCATTCGACCACTCGAGGGCGAGAAATGACACTGTTCCCAACACCAACAGAACTCCGGTTGTCGAGATCATCAACTTCGTATGCAGCGACCACGCTCTCCACGACAAACGATGCACCGCCAACGATCTGAGTACCGGAAAACCCAGTCCACCGAGAATGACCGCAAAGGACACGACAAGTCCGATGTACCAGTCGTCGACGAACTGCACGAGGTTGTCGCTGTACAGCGCAAAACCGGCGTTGTTCCACGCCGAGACGCTGTGAAAGGCGCCATGAGTCAACGACGTCACAACGTCGTAGTCGTAGCCAACGAAGAACCGCACCGCCAGAACGAGAGCAAAGAGTGCCTCGAACAACAACGTGGTGATCACGATGTTGCGCACGAGACGACCCATGCTCGAATAAGTGTCGGTACCCACCTCGGCGGCCAAGGCCCGCGCGTGCGTCAGACCGATGCGATCGGACACGATGACGAGCGCCACGCTGACGACCGTGACGATTCCGAGCCCGCCGAGCTGAATGAGACCGAAGATCACCACTTGGCCGAATCCCGACCAGTGCGTGGCCGTGTCGACGAGTGTCAGTCCCGTCACGCACACCGCACTCGTCGCGGTGAACAACGCCTCGAGGAAGCCGGTGCTCTTTCCCTCGGCCGTCGAAAAGGGGACCAACAAGAGCAGGGTTCCGACGGCAATGATGCCCCCGAAGGCAAAAGGAAGAATGCGCAGGGGATTCGCAAACACGATCCCCTGCGCTTTCCGGAGCACGTTCATGGCGGAAGAGGTGGGATTTGAACCCACGGTGGGCACAAACCCACAACGGTTTTCGAGACCGTCCCATTCGGCCGCTCTGGCACCCTTCCGTTGCGGAACGCTATCGGGGTCACGCGAAGAACACATCGGACGACCTCCGTCCAACGCCCCTTCTTGAGTTCGTTACCTTGTGCATATGGGTCTCCACCAGAAGCCTTCATTCCTGCCCCGAGTCGTCGCCATCGTGCTTGTTGCGGCCATCCTGCCGTCGGCGAGCGGACAAGGCGTCTCCGCCGCCGATTGGACACCGACCGCTCCCCCACAGATCTACGACCCGAACGCCGGACCGAATGCCGTCCGGCGAAATGACTACATCGTCGACGTGTGCCAGGCCGACACGGATCTCGACTGCGTCGAATCAATCGCTGCGTACGTGAACAACGCATGGGTCCAGGGAACTCCTGGAACCGTCAACAACGGAAGTTCAGGACCCGAGACTCGCAACTGGACCATTACAGGAGTCACAGCCCTGAATGGATCCCCGAATCTCACGGTCATGCATCTCATTCAGTTCACGGGAAACCTGTTCCTGCAGACGAACATCAGCGGGGCCGGCCAGA
>JBILKS010000097.1:0-5435 GCA_044376595.1 Ilumatobacteraceae bacterium
GAGGGGTTCAGTTGGGCGAGTGCTGTTGCAATAGCCTCCGGACCCTGGGCAACGAGAGGAGCCGCCACGGGCGTGTTGGTCGGGCCGGGAGACACCGCATTGACCCGAACACCGTGTTTCACGTATTGAATGGCCGCCTGCTTTGTCAGCCCGAGCACCCCATGCTTCGCAGCAACGTAGGCAGGACCGGCCCGATGACTGCCGCGGTGGCTCACTGTGGACGCGTTGTTGATGATCACTCCGCCGCCAGTGGTGATCATTGAGGCGATCTCGGCTCGCATGCAGCGGAATACACCGGTGAGGTTGACGGCGAGCATCTCGTCCCAAGCTTCGTCACCGTAGGTGTGGAAGTCGTTCATCCGATCGAAGATCCCAGCATTGTTGAATGCAATGTCGAGCCCGCCGAACTCGGCGATGGCGCGTTCGACCATGGCATTGATCTCGTCGGACGACCTCATGTCGGCAGAGTGGAACAGCGCAACACCTCCGGACGCCCGGATGTTCGCCAGCACCTTGGCGCCAAGTTCCTGCCGGCGACCCACAACGAGAACTCGGGCACCTGCTTCTGCAAGTGCGTACGCAGTGGCCTCGCCGATTCCCGAGGTTGCGCCAGTGACCAGTGCGGATTTTCCGGCGAGGACCTGCAATGTCATACCGCAACCTTAGGAAGATTCTCGGACTACCGTGGGCGCTCATGGAATGGATGTCGGACCCCACCGCGTGGAGCGCTCTTGCGGCACTGCTCACGCTCGAAATCGTGCTTGGTGTGGACAACGTGGTCTTCATCTCGATTCTGGCATCGAAGCTTCCACCCGAAGAGCAGGACAAGGCCCGCAAGGTCGGCCTCCTGGCCGCGGGCGGGATGCGAGTTCTCTTGCTGCTGCTGGTTGGTTGGGTCATCTCGCTGAAGAAAGAGCTCTTCTCCATCGGCTCGGTTGGATTCAGCGGAAAAGACTTGATCCTGCTGGCTGGTGGTCTGTTCTTGATCTACAAGGCAACGAAGGAAATCCACCACAAGCTCGAGGGTGACGAGGGGGAGACTTCTGCCCGGGTCGCACCCACGTTCGCCGCGGTCATTGGCCAGGTGATGTTGCTTGATCTCGTCTTCTCCATCGACTCGGTGATCACAGCCGTTGGCATGACGACCTACGTGTGGGTAATGGTCATCGCCATTCTCACGGCCGTGGTTGTGATGCTTGTCGCATCGAAGGCCATCTACACGTTCGTGAATGCCCACCCGTCGGTGAAGATGCTGGCTCTTGCCTTCCTCCTCTTGATCGGCATGACCCTGCTCGCCGAGGGCTTCGGACAGAAGATCCCCAAGGGTTACATCTACGCCGCGATGACCTTTTCGGTGTTCGTGGAGGTTCTCAACATCGGGGCCCAGCGTCGCAAGAAGAAGGTTGCGCCACTGCACCTGCGCGAGCCGATTGTCGGCGACTCCGCCGGTCATTGATCAACGGGGCCGCACTCACCTACTCCTGATGTCAGGTGACGATCAGTGGTGTCGGACAAGTTCGACATTTTGGCAGTGTCCACACTGGTATCTCACAGACTCTCGATCTTCCTGATCACCATGCCTCGCCCCACCTCGTTAGGCTCGGATCTCGTGAGGAGGATTTCTCATTAGTCGCTGGGAGACCGTACTTCGCCGGTTGCAAGACAAGCCTGCGTCACGACCACTCGGCCAGCATGTTGCCGAGGTGACGAAAGCCGTTCTGCACGGCACCTACGGAGCAGTCAGCATCCACACCGCCCACCACACGGTGTTGCTGGCCGCCACACACGACCTCGCTTTCGAGCTCGATCAACAACAAGTGGTGATCGGCCACGGGCCCATCTTCAGCGTCTTGGAAACCGGAACGCCCACGGTTGTGGCCGACACCCACGACAATGTCACGCTGAGCCGCTGGCCCGTCTTCAGCCCGATTCTCTCGCAGTCAGGAATTCGATCTCTCCTGTGCTTTCCCTTGGTATTCGGCGCAGCCACCGCCGGCGCCATCACCTCGTACAGCCAGCATCCCGGACACCCCCACCCCGATACGTACGTGGATGGCCTCGTGCTGGCCACTTTGGCCACCGAAATCATTTTGCAGATTCAGGCCGGCATTGCCGAAGACGACATCGCCCGGAGTCTCGAACCAGGCATTCAGAATCACGCCATTATCCAGCAGGCGGTGGGTTTGGTTGCCGAGGACTTGAGCATCTCTGTTGTCGAAGCGATGATCCGAATCCGTGCCCACGCATTCGGATCGAACCAAGCCCTGTTGGAACTTGCGCGCCGCCTCATCAGCGGTGAAACTTCGCTGGAGCGTTAGGACACCACATGTCGAAGCCACAACACCTGTCAATGTTGAGCGACGAATCAAGAGTTGGCGAGATTGCCCTTTTCTTCGTCGAGATACTGAATGTGATGCGCACTCGGGGCGACGCCACCGATGTCTTCGCCTTCTTGGCTTCGCGTGTCGAGGACCTCGTGGATGCCGATGCGAGTGCGGTCGTGCTCTTCGACGAACTCCGTGGACCTCAAATCGTGGGAGTTTCGAGCCACGAAGAAGGCATCTTGGAACTGTTTCGATTGCACGTGCAAAAGGGTCCGGCCAGTCTGTGTCGCACCACAGGAGAGATGGTTGCCGATGTCACAGTTGACCCATCCGGCCAGTGGCCGGAGTTTTCCTCGCTGTGTCGTGAGCAAGGATTCGCTGCCACCTATGCGTTTCCTCTCACGTCACACGTCGGCACCTTCGGCGTGATGGTTCTTCTGGGCAAACTGCCGCTCCCCGACGAACAGTTGCCCGTGGCTCAGATTCTCGCCGACACTGCGACAGTTGCTTTTCTCCAGGCGGAGCACAACTCCATCTCCTTGTTGACACAGACCAAGCTTGCAACTGCCATGACGTCACTGACCACACTGGAACAGGCCAAGGGAATGTTGGCGCACCGATACACGACCACTCCTGACGTGGTGTTCGACACCCTCTGGCAACTCAGTCTTGACACCGACACTCCGTTGACCGAACTCGCCAGGCACGTGGTCAATCGGACACTGACTGCCCAGCTCACCGACGTACTCGACGTTCGGTTCGGTCAATCGTCGCACGAGGCTGTGTGATCTGATCCCTCAAACGCTTCAAGGCGCGTGAGAGCGCAACCCGGGTGGCTATCTCCGTCCGGCCGGTGACCACTGCAATCTCGGCGTTGCTGAAGCCCTGAATGAACCTCATTGTGACGAGAGTGCGTTGATCGAGAGGAAGATGCAGGAGCATGTTCCGAATGTCGTCGCTCAAGGGATGCCCAGCGGGCGAAGCAGCCTCGGCATACATCGCAATCTCACTGCCGACTGCGCGGGTCTTGCGATGCGCTCGCCTCCGAGAATCGTCGATGATGCGAGCGTGAGCAACCGTGAAGATCAGCGATCGAAACTCGGCGGCAGTGCCATCGAAGTCGTGGACGAGCCTGGCCGCAGTCTCCATGGTCGCACCCACCACGTCATCGGGGTCTGAATGGCCCATGCTCCACGCGTAGTGCCGTAGCACGCCCGCATGTTCGTCGACGAAGGAACGCCAGGCGTTCGGTGAACCCGACTTCAACTCGTCCACACACACTTCGCTTCCCCTCACAAGACGCCTCCGCGTAATCGGCTTGATGCTCACTTCAACTTGTCAATGCCGAGGCGTCAGCCCGGCAGGGATTCCACGAGCCGAATGATTGCCGGACCCACGATGACGATCATCAAAACAGGAAGGATGCAGAACACCGTCGGGAAAATCATCTTCAGTGACAATTTGGCCGAGTACTCCTCTACCGCCTGACGTCGTTGTCGACGCGCAGTCTTGCTTTGGCGACGCAGAACCGCGGCGAGTGGCGTGCCCAGCCTCTGGTTCTGTTGAACCGCAGCCACGAAGAGTCGCACACCGGGGGTGGGAGTGCGTTCGTGAAACTCCCGAAGGGCGACCATTCGTGTCTCTCCGAGGTTGATCCGATCCAGCACGTAGGCGAACTCGGAACCGAGACTGGTGCCGTGGCGTTGGGAGTAGAGATTCATCACACCTTCGAGAGTGAGTCCGGCCTCGACTCCCATCACCATTTCTCCCAGGGCATCACTGAGTTCCAGATCGAACGATTCCCGTCTGCGTCTTTCCCGGGCACGAGCAACAACCAGAGGAATCTGCCACGCCGCTGCAACCACGACGAATGCAAGGAAGAGATTGGTCCACGAGAACAACCAGATCAACAAGGCAACTCCTGCGGCCAAGGCCACCGAGGTGGCAATGATCTGTTGACGAAGCACCGAGTGCAAGCCCTCTGAGTTGCCCCTCACCGACCCCACCGCATCGAGCATCTTGGCTCGTAGCCCGGGCGTCACCAGATTGCGACGCCAGCGCTGCGGTACTGGAGGCAGGCGGTGGATCACGATCGCCGCCGCCGAACCCCACATCGCTGCGGCCATCATGCTCGTCATGCGGTCACCTCCGGGTTGCTCAACGATTTCAGCCAACGCCAGCCCGTGAAACCCAGCACCACACCCACAATCGACATGGTCCGACCAAGTGGCTCTGTGACCAACGGGGCCGCATAGCCGGGATTCAACAACGACACAAAGGCCAACGAGAACGGTGGCATGGCCAACAGAACTACCGCACTCATCCGCCCGTCGGCCGTAACGCTGCGGATGTCGCGGCGCAGACGATCCTCTTCTTCTATGGTGTCCACCACCGACTCGAGAATCTCCACGAGCGAACCACCATGACGAGCCTGGAGCCCGAGCGCGGACGCCACGATGTTCAGGTGTCGATCGTCTTCGCGGTCGGCAACACGCTGAAACACGCTTTCCACGGGCGTGCCCAGCCGCGCCTCAGCCACAACTTCGCGCAACAGGGACCCCAAGGGTTCGGCCACGGTATCGGTGACTTCGGAAATCGAAGCAAGCACGTTGCGTCCGATTCGCAGATTACCCACGATCAACTGCAACGTCGGAGCCAGTTGCGTGGCGAGAGCTTCTGACCTTTTGCGCTGTTCACGTGTGGCCTGTGTCCGCCGTACAACGATGGGCACAACCCCAGCGCTCATGCCCACCGGACCTGCCAGAAGCATCGCCACCACGGCCACCACGGCCCCAATCATGAACGGATTACTCAAGACCGTGGTCAGCGATGTGCTGTCGTGGTCGAGTTCCGCTGGGCGCAGACCCACCTGCTCGCGCGCGCGACGACGCACCCGGGACGCATCGCGCAAATACCTCGACCGGTGAAAAACCACCGCACCAGCGGCACCAAAGGCGACTGCCGAGAGCGCGGCGGTGCTCACGCTGGGCCCCGATTTCCTCTCACAGCAAAGCGTGTGGGAGCCAAACCAGTGGAGTGCAAGGGGGACAGAATCTCGACATCATCGCCCGCTTGAAGATCGCGAGTGAAGAGATCGGCGGTGGAAATCAC
>JBILKS010000098.1:0-5420 GCA_044376595.1 Ilumatobacteraceae bacterium
CAATTTTCACTCCGGGGCTCGGCGGCATCTCTAGCGGCTGCCCTCGAGACGGCGTCGCCGGCGATTCCCCGCCACATTCCCAATCACCATGAGCGACACGCTGGCAATCAACAACATGGTTGCCAACACGTTGATCTGCGGCGGGATCTTCACTCGCGAGGCACCGAAGATCTGCAATGGGAAGGTGACCAGTGATCCGGCGTTGAAGAAGGTGATGATGAAGTCGTCGACTGACAGTGCGAACGACAACAGCGCGGCAGCCATGATGCCGGGCAAGATCAACGGAAATGTGATCTTCCAGAATGCCCGCGACGGTGTGGCCCCGAGATCCATCGCCGCCTGCTCGAGTGTCCAGTCGAAACCACGGATCCGAGCCCGTACCGTGACCGCCACGAAAGAGATCTGGAACATGATGTGGGCAATGATCACGGTGACGTAACCGAAGCTGACGCTGCGATTCAGGAAAAGCGTCGCCAGTGAAGAGCCGAGAACGATTTCGGGTGCGGTCAGCGGCAGCACCAGGAACAGGTTCATCCCTCCACTGCCGCGGAACTTGTAGCGACTGAGCGCAAGTGCAATCAGCGTGCCCAAAATCGTGGCGCACAGGGTGGAGATGAGAGCGATACGCAGACTCACCCACAATGCGCTCGTCAGCTCTTGTTCGACGAACGGATTCGCCCAGTTGTCGAGCGTGAAGTTCTGCCACGTGATGTTGTACTTGCCCTTGGGCTGATTGAACGAGAACACCACGATCACCAGGATCGGAAGAAACAGATAGACCAACGCCAATCCTGCGATTGCGTTGATCGCGCGCTGGCCCCAGCGCTGCTTGGTGCTGTACGTCTCGCTCATGCGAGTACCGCATTCCCACGAATCTCGCTCATGCGAGATCCTTTACCCCCACGGATCTCGCTCATGCGAGATCCTCTGTCCCCATGAACTTCGTGTAGATGAGCACGAAGATGGTGATGATGAACATCAAGACGAATGACATGGCCGAGGCCACGGGGTAGTTGAGCTGACGCAAGAACTGATCCTGGATCGAGTTGCCGATCATGGTGGTATTGGGGTTGCCCAAGAACTGCGCGTTGACAAAGTCACCCGATGCCGGGATGAAGACCAACAGGCTGCCGGCGAACACCCCGGGAAGCGAAAGAGGCAGCACGATCCGACGGAACGCCTGCGATGCCGACGAATACAGATCCATCGCCGCGTCGACGAGACGGGTGTCCACCTTCTCGAGACTCACGTAGATGGGCAAGACCATGAACGGAAGGAAGTTGTAGGTGAGGCCACCTATGACCGCCGCCGGAGTGTTCAACAACTTGCCGTTGTCCATGATCTGCAGGCTCTCGAACAACTGCCCGAGCCGCAGAAAGTCGATCACACCGATGACCGGACCTTCGTCGGCCAGCAGGTTGCCCCAGGCCAGCGTTCGAATGAGATAGGAGGTGAAGAACGGCACCACAACCAAGCCGAGGAGAACGTTGCGGTACTTTCCTCCGCGAAACGCGATCACATAGGCAAGCGGAAAGCCGATGATGATGGTGAGAACCGTGGCGATGCCCGCGTAGAGGAAACTGCGCACGAACTGTGGGCCGAACTCGCTGAAGGCGGTGCTGTAGTTGCTCCACTCCCAACTGAAGGACGGAAAGAAGTCGAACCGGCTCTTCTTGCTCGACAACGACATCACCATCATCGACCACAGCGGGGCCAAGAAGAAGAGGCACAGCCACAGCACACCGGGCTTCAACAAACCGTACGGCGCCAGTGCACGCTTCGTTTCCGGGCCACCCATGATGGCGATCCAAATGAGGCCCACCACGGCCATCAACATCAGACCACCAACCGAATAGGCGGCGGGACCGCCGACCCACTCGGCTGCGATGGCCACGGCCCCGGCACCAAGTGCAAGCATGACGCCGAGGCCCACCATGTCCGGCCTGCGTGTCAACGCTCCCCTCGTCTGTGTCAACGGCACTTGGATGATCCGGAGACCCTTTAGGCGCCGATGATGGCGGAGAAGGCTTCGTCGAACTTCGCCTCTTCGTCCTCCGACAAAGCTCCCCAACTCTGCAGATTGGACAGAGTGGCGGCGTCGGGGAACAGAAGCGGGTTCTCGGCAAGCGCGGCGGACTCTCCGCCCATCTTCACCAACTCGTCCTGTACGCCCTTGACCGGGGTGATGTACTGCACCGATGCCGTGATGCGCGCAGCGTTGACGGGATCGTAGATGTAGTTCATCCAGGCCGCGACGGAATCTGCCCTGTCCGAGCCCTTCATCCAGATCATGGTGTCGAACCAGCTGGTTCCGCCCTCTTCGGGGATGAAGAAGCGCACGTCGGGGTTGTCTTTGGTGAGCTGCAACACGTCGCCCGACCAAGCGACACACGCGGCGAAGTTGCCCGCATCGAGATCATCGATGTAGTCGTTGCCGGTGAACGCACGAATCTGGCCGTCGCTCTTGGCCTTTTCGAGTTGTTCGAATGCACCTGCCGCCTTGTCGAAGGTGCTGATGTCGGACAGCTTGAGGCCCTGAGCCATGGCGATGAGGCCGACGGTGTCACGCATCTCGGTGAGCATGCCGATCTTGCCCTTGAACTCCGGATCGAACAGGTCAGCGGTGCTCTTCAACTCACGTCCGGTGGACTTCACGTTGTAGGCAATGCCGGCAATGCCTGTCTGATACGGAAGGTGGTACTCGTCGTTCGGGTCCCAGGTCTGGCCCTTCAGGTCGTCGCGCAGGTTGGAGAAGTTGGGAATCTTGTCTTTCGGCAACTTCTGGATCCATTCGAGTTGCAGGTAGCGAGCAGCCATCCAGAAGGTGGGCGCGAGAATGTCGGCCTCGATCTTGTCGCCCTTCGACAGAATCGGCTGAACCTTGGCGAAATACTCGTTGTTGTCGTTGTATGCCTCGCCGTACTTGAAGGCGACGCCCGTGTCCTTGGTGAACGCGGCCGCAGTCTCGGAGTCCAAGTATTCGGGCCAGTTGTCGAAGAACATCGTTCCGCCACCGGACGATCCGCCGTTGTCGTCACCGCCGCAAGCAGCGAGCAATGCAGGCAGAGACAATGCGCCGGCACCGACGACACCGGAACGGATGAGAAACTCTCGACGATTGAACTTGGCTGCCATGGGGACTCCCTCTCTTTTCTGGACTGAACTTAGTGACCTCGGCCGGTGTCGGAAAACATCCCGCTAAAGGTCGGCTTCGATCGCGTCGACATTGGTGGTGGTGGCCCCGGCCAGCGCCGGCCAATCGTCGAGCACATAGGGCGACTCGGCATGCCACGACAACCAGACCGTGGTGTCGGGACGAAGGAACGGCAGGCCGTTGTCGCCGGAAATGATTGCCGTGACCTCGGTTCCGTTGGTGGTGCGGGCCACCAAACGAACAGAAGCCCCCTGGAACACGATGTCGGTGATGGTGACTTCGAGGCTGTCGCCCGCCGGTTGGGAAGCCGCGACATGAAGGTGCTCGGGACGCAGCATCACGGTGACCTGCTCTCCCGGCGTCAGGGCCACATCGGGCGACACCCGGGCGGAATCCACTGTGATGCGGCCGCCTCCCCACAGGTCGAGCGCCGCACCGGCGGCATCGGCCTGGGCAACCACCGCAGGAAGAAGATTGGCCGAGCCGATGAAGCCGGCCACGAACAGCGACGCCGGGCGCTTGTAGATCTCGGTGGGTGACCCAATCTGTTCGACGACTCCCTGACTCATCACCGCAATGCGGTCGCTCATGGTGAGTGCCTCGCCCTGATCGTGGGTGACGAAGATGAACGTGATCTCGACTTCACGCTGGATTCGCTTCAACTCGATCTGCATGGCTTCACGCAACTTGAGATCGAGAGCCGCCAGAGGTTCGTCGAGCAACAGTGCGCTGGGATAGTTGACCAATGCGCGCGCAAGGGCGACTCGCTGCTGCTGTCCACCCGAGAGTTGCGCCGGGCGTCGGTCGGCGAACTCCGCCAACTTCACCACATCGAGCATGTCGGCCACACGCTTTTTGATTTCGGCCTCGTCGATCTTCTTGCTGCGTGGACCGAACGCAATGTTGTCGGCCACGGACATGTGCGGAAACAGCGCATACTGCTGGAACACGGTGTTGACGTTGCGCTTGTAGGGCGGCACCGACGAGACGTCGACTCCCTCGAGGTAGACGTGGCCTGATGTCGGCTGCTCAAAGCCGGCAATCATCTTGAGCGTGGTGGTTTTTCCGCAACCCGACGGCCCGAGCATGGAAAAGAATTCACCCCGGGCAATGGAGAAGTCGGCGTTCTCCACGGCAACGAAGTCGCCGTACTGCTTGCGCACCTGATCGAGGCGGATGACGTCGGTCGATGCTGCCGCGACAGATGCGCTGTGTGCTTCCAGGACCCCTCCGACTCGAACTGAACTTTCGGAAGCGTAACACCGTGCCCCGTGAAGACAAGACAAAGTTCAGGCGAATGTCAGGTGCTCGAAGCCGCCGATTCACTCCATCTGCGACGAAGCAATACGCTTGCCGACGATGTCTCAAGACAACCCCGTCCGGCTCGACGCCACAGACCACCTGATCATCGAACAGCTGCAACGCGATGGGCGACTCCCCTACACCAAGCTTGCCTCGGCCGTCGGCCTGTCGGAAGCCGCGGCCCGCCAGCGCGTCCAACGCCTCATCGACACGGGCGTCATCCAGGTGGTTGCGGTGACCAACCCCTTGATGGTGGGTCGCAAGAGAATGGCCTTGATCGGCGTGCGCGCATCTGGACCCACGGAGACGATCGCAGAACAACTCCGCAACATCGAAGAAATCGAATATCTGGTGGTGGCTGCGGGTGCAATGGACTTTCTTGCCGAGGTGGTGGTCCACGACGAATCCGAGTTGCTGCGGGTGACCAACCTGGTGCGCAACATCCCCGGTGTGATCAGCACTGAAACGTACGTTTATCTCGACATCGCAAAACAGACCTACACCTACGGCGTCCACTGACGCCAACGATCAGCTGTCGAGGTTGGCCATCACGTGCTTGACGCGCGTGTAGTCCTCGAGCGAGTACGACGACAGGTCCTTGCCGTATCCGGATTTCTTGAATCCACCGTGGGGCATTTCTGCAACCACAGGGATGTGGGTGTTGATCCACACGCATCCGAAGTCGAGTCGCTTGGCCATCCGCATGGCCCGGCCGAAATCTCTGGTCCACACCGACGACGCAAGGCCGTACTCCACACCGTTGGCCCAGCGCAGTGCTTCGTCTTCGTCGGTGAACTGCTGCACCGTGAGCACGGGACCGAAGATCTCGTTTTGGATCATCTCGTCGTCTTGTCGCAGATCCGACACCACGGTGGGTGAATAGAAGTAGCCGTCACCGGCGACCTTCGCTCCGCCCGTATTGACTGTTGCGTGCCCGGGGGCGCGCTCCACGAATCCGGCCACG
>JBILKS010000100.1:0-5328 GCA_044376595.1 Ilumatobacteraceae bacterium
AGCGATGCCCTGCAACCCACCGGGCATCGCTAAACAGCGATGCCCTGCAACCCAGCGGCGGTGAGTGTGTTTTCGAGGAGGCATGCAATTGTCATGGGTCCGGTGCCGCCGGGCATGGGGGTGACAGCTCCCGCAATGGCAGCCACGGCTTCGAAATCGATGTCACCGACTATGCCCTTCTCGGTTCGTGAGATACCAACGTCGATCAAGGTCGCACCCGGCTTGCAATGCGCGGCGCCGATCATCCGAGCCTGCCCGCTTGCGCCGATCACGATGTCGGCGCTCTTGCAGAGTTCGGCCAAGTTGGTGGTGCGGCTGTGAGCGATGGTCGCTGTTGCGTCCACCCCTTTACGCGACAAGAGCAACGCCAGCGGTGTTCCCACCAGCGTGCTTCGTCCCACGATCACGGCGTGCTTGCCCGATGTCGGGATGTTGTAGTGCTCGAGCAAACGCAAGACACCCAGTGGTGTGCACGGGATCAAGCCCGGTTCCCCCCGAACCAGTCGACCAAGCGACTCAGCTGTGAGGCCATCGACGTCTTTGTTGGCTGGCAACAGACGCAACACCGCATCGTTGTCGAGATGATCGGGCAGAGGTTGTTGCACCAGGATGCCGTGCACGCTCGGGTCATTGGCCAAACCCGCCACCAAGTTCTCGACTTCGGCCTGGGTTGCCGTGGCCGGCAGCGTTTCGTTCCGGCTCTGCAGTCCGGCTGCAGCTGCGAACTTGTGCTTGTTGCGCACATAGGTCTGACTCGGCGCGTCCTCACCCACCAGAACCGTGGCCAGACATACCGCGGGGCTCCCCGCAGCAGCGACACGCTCGGCGATACGAGCCACCATGAGGTCGCGCAAGGCCACGCCATCGAGCAAAAGCGGCCCGTTCGGGGCGCCGGAGGATGTCACAGAAGAAGATTCGGGGTCATTCGTGGACACGGGAGCATGGTAGGTGACAGGCCGGTGACCTAGCCTTATCCCTCGAGCCCCAGGAGGCCTGTTTTCATGTCAAGCAATTCATCTTCGCCCCTGTCCATCGCACCCGCGGAAGGCAAGTTGGGCGTTCTCGTCATCGGCCTCGGTGCCGTCACCACCACCCTGATCGCCGGCGTGGAACTCGCCAAGCGTGGTCAGGGCCAACCCATTGGTTCGATGACCCAGATGGGAACCATTCGTCTGGGCAAGCGCACCGAAGCCCGCTCCCCTCTCATCAAGGATTTCGTTCCCCTGGCCCGCCTCGAAGACATCGAGTGGGGCGCCTGGGACGTCTTCCCCGACGACGCCTACGTGGCAGCAACCCGTGCCGGCGTTCTTGAGCAGGGCAAGCACATCGAAGCGATCTCCGATGTCCTGCGTGAGATCCGCCCGATGAAGGCCGCCTTCGAACGCAAGTACGCGCGAAATCTCACTGGTGAACACACCATGGGCGAAATCAGCAAGCGCGAGATGCTGAACAACATTCGCGCCGACATCAATCGTTTCCGTGATGAAAAGAAAGTTGATCGAATCGTGATGATCTGGTGTGCAAGCACCGAGGTCTACATCGAGCCCGGCGCCGCCCACGCCACCATCGAATCCTTCGAGAAGGCCATTGACGCCAACGATGATCAAATCGCGCCGTCGATGTTGTACGCCTATGCGGCGTTGCTCGAGGGCATCCCGTTCGCCAACGGTTCCCCCAACCTCGCCGTCGACATGCCCTGCTTGCGCCAGTACGCGACAGAGAAGAACATTCCCATCTCGGGCAAAGACTTCAAGACCGGTCAGACCTTGATGAAGACCGTTCTGGCCCCGATGATCAAGGCACGGCAACTCGGATTGTCCGGTTGGTACAGCACCAACATTCTTGGCAACCGCGACGGCGAAGTGCTCGACGCCCCCGAGAACTTCAAGACCAAGGAAGAGTCGAAGCTCGGCGTCCTCGAAGACATTCTCGAGCCCAGCAAGAACCCCGACCTCTACGGCGACGTGTTCCACAAGGTGCAGATCAACTACTACCCACCCCGCGGCGACAACAAGGAAGGCTGGGACAACATCGACATCTTCGGATGGATGGGCTATCCCATGCAGATCAAGGTCAACTTCCTCTGCCGCGATTCAATCCTCGCCGCACCGCTGGCACTCGACTTGGTCTTGTACTCCGACCTTGCGCAACGTGCAGGCCTCGGTGGCATCCAAGAGTGGCTGTCGTTCTATTACAAGAGCCCCCAGGTTGCCCCTGGCCTCTACCCCGAGCATGACTTGTTCATTCAGCTCACCAAGTTGAAGAACACCCTGCGCTGGATGATGAACGAAGACCAGATCACCCACCTCGGCCGCGAGTACTACGAAGATCTCTGAGGCTTTTCGGCGCACCCGTATGCAGTTTTCGCAAACTCACGCGCCGAATAATCAACGATGAAAAAGACCTTTCCCCCTCTCTTCCTCGACGTTGCATTGGTTGTGCTGTTCGTGTTCATCGGAACACGGAATCACGACACCAATACCGGCGCGAGCGGGGTGGCGGGAACTGCCGCACCGTTTCTTCTCGGCCTGTTGGCGGGTTGGCTAGTCACACGGGCCTGGCGCCAACCGATGCAGGTGAAGACTGGGGTGGTGATCTGGGTGATCACCGTCGTCGTTGGCGTGCTCTTGCGACGCTTTGCTTGGGACGACGGCGCCGCCGGGCCGTTCGTTGTCGTAGCGGCCATCTTCAATGCCTTTACCTTGGTTGGCTGGCGCGTTGTTCGCGAGAACGTGGTGTCACGTCAACAGACCTGAGCCATGGTTACTCACGCTACGGACGGTTTTTCGGCGCGCCAAGTTGCGAAAACTGCACACGGTCGCGCCGAAAACCCTCAGAAGTTGGTGATGGCTCCGGTGTCGGCGCCTTGCACGAGCTTGGCGTACTTGCCCAAGACGCCCCTGGTGTAGCGCGGCGGGTTGGGCTTCCAGCCCACTTTGCGCTTGGCCAGCTCATCGTCGCTGACCAGAAGATCGAGGCGCTTGGTGTGCACATCGATGAGGATCTTGTCGCCGTCTTTGACGAAGGCGATGGGCCCCCCGTCGACTGCTTCGGGCGCCACATGGCCGATGCAGAATCCCCACGTGCCGCCACTGAAGCGACCATCAGTGATGAGCGCGCAATCGGCTCCACGTCCTGCACCTTTCAACGCGCCGGTGATGGCCAGCATCTCACGCATGCCCGGGCCGCCCTTCGGGCCCTCGTAACGGATCACCAAGACGTCTCCGGGCTGAATCTTGCCGGCGAGGATCTCGGCCATGGCACCGTCTTCGCCGTCGAACACACGTGCATTCCCTTCGAAGTGCATCTGGTCTTTGGTGAGACCCGCAACCTTGACCACCGAACCTTTCGGAGCAAGTGAACCGGTGAGGATATTGATGCCACCTTCGGCGTGAATGGGATTGGACAACGGATGGATCACGTCGCCATCGGGTGCGGGAGGATTGATGTCGGCAAGATTCTCGGCCATGGTCTTTCCCGTCACGGTCATCACGTCGCCGTGAAACAGTCCCGCATCGAGCAACATCTTCATGACAACCGGTACGCCACCGATCCGGTCGATGTCTGTCATGTGGTACTTACCGCCGGGCTTGGTGTCGGCGATGTGCGCCACTTTCGCTGCGATGCGGTTGAAATCGTCGAGGCTGAGTTCCACTTCGGCTTCGTGGGCAATTGCAAGGAGGTGCAGCACTGCATTCGTGCTCCCACCGAAGGCGTTGAGGATTGCGATGGCGTTCTCAAAGGCCTTTTTGGTCATGATGTCGCGGGGACGGATGCCCAGACGCAACAAGTTCACAATGGCCTCGCCCGCACGTTCTGCATCACCTTCGCGACGTGCATCAATTGCAGGCGGCGACGCGGTGCCGGGAAGGCTCATGCCCAGCGCCTCGGCGATCGACGACATGGTGTTGGCAGTGAACATGCCGCCACACGCACCCTCGCCGGGGCATGCATTCCTCTCGACTTCTGAGAGCTCCTCGTCGGACATGTGTCCGAGGGCGTGTGCTCCGACGGCTTCGAACACCGTGGTGATGTCGATGGCCTTGCCATGCAGCTGCCCAGGCATCGTTGAGCCGTTGTACACGAACACCGAGGGGAGGTTGAGGCGCGCTGCGGCCATCAACATCGACGGAATGCTCTTGTCACAACCCGCAAGCCCGACGAAGCCGTCGAAACGCTCGGCGTGTACGACAGTCTCGACACTGTCCGTGATGACCTCGCGACTCACCAACGAAGCACGCATTCCTTCGTGACCCATGGAGATTCCGTCGCTCACTGTGATGGTGCCGAACTCGAGTGCAACGCCACCCGCTTCACGCACGCCGCGCTTGGCACTTTCGGCCAACTTGCGCAATGTCATGTTGCACGGCGTGACTTCGTTCCACGACGAAGCAATGCCCACCTGCGGCTTGACCCAGTCATCGTCGGTGAGCCCGACGGCACGCAACATTGCTCGTGCCGGAGCCTTCTGTGGGCCGTCGGTGACGTCACGGCTCCGGGGTTTCACATCGACTGGGGTTCCGGGGGTGGCCTGCTCAGACATGGAAATCACGGTAGCCCAAGGCATTCCGCGCCAACCCTGCAACTTGACTTTGCGAGTTAGGAGTGCCTAACATTCGGCGCGTTAGGTATTCCTAACTTTTGAACATACGCTTGAAAGGTCACCATGAACAAAATCCGGACCTCATTACACGCAGCTGCGATCTTGGTTGCCGTTGCGGCACTCAGTGCCTGCGGTGGCGGCGACTCCACCTCAACCAACGAATCGTCGGATGCCAACGGCACCATCGGTGGAACAATCACCATTTACAGCGGTCGCAGCGAGGAGTTGGTGAAGCCGATTCTCGACCAGTTCGCCGACGAGACCGGTGTGCAGGTCGAACTTCGCGCAGGCGACAGCGGTGAAATGGCAGCGCTGATCATGACCGAAGGCGATGCGTCTCCGGCCGACGTGTTCTTCTCCCAAGACGCTGGTGCACTCGGTGCCGTGGAAGAAGCGGGCCTGTTCACCGACCTTCCCGAGACCACCCTGTCACTCGTGGATCCGGCGTACCGCTCGGCAACCAGCAAGTGGGTCGGCACAAGTGGCCGTGCCCGCGTGATGGTCTACAACCCAGAGCTCGTCACCGAATTGCCCGACTCCATCGATGATCTTGTCGATCCGTCGTGGTCGGGCAAGATCGGCTTTGCCCCCACCAATGCTTCGTGGCAATCGTTCGTCACCGCGTTGCGCGTACTGCGCGGCGAAGAAGCAGCTCGCGAATGGCTGGAAGGATTTGCCGCCAACAAGCCTGTCGCATACGAGAAGAACAGTGCTGTTCGCGATGC
>JBILKS010000101.1:0-5290 GCA_044376595.1 Ilumatobacteraceae bacterium
GAGGGTCCGGCGGTGATGTCAAGTCCGGGCACGCTGAAGTCGGCGGAACCGTTGCGGCGATCATTTGTGCCGCAATAGCCGAAGTAGTTCACGCGATGTTCTCCGGGCTGTCTCGGCGTCAGTTCGGCTGATGTTGTGCCGTCCTGTGAGCGGGCAAAATCTTCCAGAATCCATTCGTTCGTCTCGCGTGCGTAGCGCATCAGCCAAAAGCGTGTGAACGGCGAACGTCCGTCACACGCTGATGAGCTGTCCGCCACGGTGACGGGGGAATCCACGGTGATCGGCCCCTCCACGGTCAAGCCCACCGACACGGTGTCGGTGGTGTCGATGCCGGTGGGAGGCAACGTGTCGGTTGCGTTGTCAGTAGGCGCGGTTGTCGGCACATTGGCGGCCGAACAGAGGCCCACCGACGCTGTCGGATTCCACCGGGCAACCTCTTTGCGGTAATCGTTGACTGCCACGTAGGCATCCATTGCGCCGAGTTGTTTGGCGCGCGTCATCAGATTTCCCATGTACAGCGGCAAACGACCGAACTCGTCGAGGGCCGCATTCAGTTCCGTTGCCGACTCGTAGCACTGTGGATCGTGCGTGGGGATCCACGCAACTCGCGCGATTTTGGCCGTTTTCACCAACTCTTCACCCGACGCAAGTCGTGCGAAATCAGACGACGGAACGGTACCCGAGGAGGGAAACTCAAAGATTGACGTCGTTGTCGTGTTGGCATCGATCGACGATGTCGTGGCGGCGTCGCCGGACGACGTGGAGTCGACCGAGGAGTTGTTTTCGGTGCCACAGGCGGCAAATGCAGTTGCGCAGAGGAAAGTTGCCCCCAACAGCCTTCGGAACCGATGCACGAAGCGATAGTAAAGGATGCGACACGGGCGACAACGCCACGTGCCCGACCTGTAGTGGAACCACGCAGATCCGTAGGATGACCCCATGAAGACGTGGCCCCGCCGAAAGTTCCGTGCAGGGCTGCTGATCACAGGAGCCGTGGTACTTGTCGCCAGCACGGCCACTGCCGATGTTCCGGCACGGCGAGTCGAGAGTTTCGTGGTGGACCGATCCGCGACCGTCGACATCCCGATCACGATTCCCGACTCGACCGATGTGGTGATTCGCGATCGCCCCAACGTCTTTGCCCTGGGGTCGTCGCAGTCAACTCCACCCTCGTGGGGTCTTGATCGCATCGATCAAGTAGACCTTCCCCTGAACAACTCCTACGGCTACGACGCCGACGGAACGGGCGTCACGGTGTACGTGGTGGACACGGGTGTGCGCGGCACGCACGTGGAGTTCGGCGGGCGGGTGACGGCCGGCTACGTGGTACCGGCCACGGGAGAGTCGACCACCGACGATTGCCGCGGACACGGCACCCACGTGGCAGGAACGATCGGTGGCAGTCGCTTCGGGGTGGCGAAAAACGTCACCATCGTCCCCGTTCGTGTGTTCGACTGCGACGGGTCGTCGAGCTCGAGCATGCTCATCGCGGGGCTCCAATGGATCATCGATACACACGTCTCGGGTCCCGCAGTGGCCAACTTGAGTTTGGGGGCGGATGAGTACATCAAGGACATCGACACGAAAGTACGTGCACTTGTCGCCGACGGTGTGACTGTTGTGGTTGCGGCCGGAAACGACGCAAAACGTCTCGTTCCGCCACCGGTACCGAACGGCTCTGCCGCACAGAACCCGGACAGTCCGTCGCCGTCGTGCGTGGACGAAGCAATCGTCGTTGCCGCTTCGGAGATCGACGACGAGGAATGGCCAGACTCGAACTACGGGTTGTGCGTTGACCTCTTTGCACCGGGATTGCAGATTCGCAGCGCGTGGCCTGTGGATGCGAACGACAATCCGTCGGACACCAGCGAGGCCACCTCCACAGGAACCTCGATGGCCGCACCACATGTGGCAGGTGCGGCGGCGCTGATCTTGCAGGACCAGCCAACGCTGAGCCCAGCCGATGTGAAGCAGGTGTTATTGGGTGCGGCCAGCGCCAACAAGATCAGCCAACGCACCCGCACTGCGGGCCACACGCTGTCGCCGAATCTCTTGCTGTACACGTGCTCGGCCAACTGTCCGCCAAGTGCGCCGCGCAACGTGGCGGCTACACGCAACGGTTCGGGGAGTCTGAACTTGTCGTGGACGGCTCCTGCCACCAACGGTGGAAGTGCTGTGACCGGCTACACGGCAACTCTGACTCCGGGTGGACAGTCGTGCGCCACAACGGCACTGTCGTGCACGATCTCCGGCTTGACCGATGGTACGTCGTACAGCATTTCGCTCGTTGCCACCAACGTCATCGGAACGAGCGGTGCATCGACTGCCGTGAGCATCGCCCCGGGCACGGCGCCGGCAACGCCGAGCGCGCCAACAGTGGTTGCCGGAGACATGAGTGTCGATGTGTCGTGGAGTGCACCGAGCAATGGTGGACTTGCGATCACCGGATACACGGTGACGTCGACACCTGCGGGTCTCTCGTGCAGCACCCCGACTGCAACCACATGCACCATCCAAGGTCTCACGAACGGAACTCCGTACACCTTCACTGTTGTTGCATCGAATGCGGCGGGCGCCAGTGCGACCTCGCCTGCCTCGGCTGCAGTGGTGCCGGCCGCAACATGGACGGTGAGTCCGAGAATCACACGAACCGTGGCCGGAAACAAGAAGGTCACGGTGTCATGGTCGGCTGCGCAACTCAGCAGCGGAGCGCCGGTGGGTTACCTGGTGAAGGATGCGACTGGTCAAGTGGTCTGCACCGCAAGCCCAGAGGCGCGCTCGTGTGTGGTGGCCAAGCTGAAGAACGGTGCCAAGGTGACTTTCGCGGTGTACGCGGTCAGCGTGGCCAACGAGTCAACGGGTGCCACCACGCCCCAAACAGTGGTGGGGGGCTTGGTGCAGCGGGCCACTGCGCTGTCCCGCGGCAAGGCCTACAAGTTGTCATCGATTGCCACGACACGCTCAAGAGGCAGGGTGACCTGGTCGCGGGTATCGGGGTCGTGTGCGATTTCTGGCCTATATATAAGGGCTGCATCGACGAGGGGGGCCTGCAAAATCAGGGTTTCGGCTGCCAAATCGGCCCCGTATCCGGCCCAAAAGCTGGTCATCGAGCTGAAAATCACCTGAAATCCGATCTGAGCCTGACGGTTGTACTGCCCAGTAACCGCGCCTAGCCTTGTCTCACCACCAAACCACACCGGTCGACCCACACGGGGACCGGACAAAGGGGAGAAACACATGAAGAAGACCCGTCTTGTGCGTGCCATCGCACTCGCGACGAGCCTTGCCTTCGTTGCTGCCGCATGCAGCGACGACGACGAGACTGCAACCGTTGATACCACTGCAACCGAAGAGACCACGGCAACTGGTGACACCACCGCAGCCGGTGGCGAAACCGAAGCACCTGCTGGCGATGCCACATGTGCAGAGGGCACCTCGATTGCTTTCTTCGGCGCACTCTCTGGTGATGCAGGAAACCTCGGAAAGAACATCCGTAACGGCGCCCAGGTTGCCGTCGACCAGTTCAACGCTGCCAATGCTGGCTGCCAGGTGAGCCTTGTCGACTTCGACTCGCAGGGTGACCCCGCTCAGGCTCCGGCCCTCGCCACCAAGGCCATCGAAGATGCCAACATTCTCGGCATCGTCGGACCGGCATTCTCTGGTGAGTCCAAGGCTGCCAACCCGTTGTTCGACGAGGCTGGCCTCGCCATCATCACCCCTTCGGCAACCAACGCCGAACTGAACGACAACGGTTGGAAGGTCTTCCACCGCGCGCTCGCAGGTGACGACAAGCAGGGACCCGGCATTGCCTCCTACATCCAGAACACCCTGAAGGCCGAGACCGTGGGCGTCATCGACGATGCTTCCGAGTACGGCAAGGGCCTTGCTGACATCGTCCGCGAGACCTTGGGTGAGGCTGTTGTCGCTTCCGACACCATCGACCCCACCGCTGCTGACTTCTCGGCTGCTGTCTCCAAGATGAAGGACGCTGCTCCGGCAGCAATCTTCTACGGCGGCTACTACGCAGAGGCTGGCAAGCTTGCCAAGCAGCTCCGTGACGCCGGCGTCGAGTCCATCCTCGTCTTCGGTGACGGAGTCAAGGATCAGGGCTTCATCGACGCCGCCGGCCCCGCCGCCGAGGGTGCGATCATCACCTGCACCTGTGCAGATGGTGCGTCCAACGCTGACTTCGCCGCTGCTTACGGTGAAGTGTTCGCTGGAGAGACCCCGCAGACCTACGGTGCAGAGGCATACGACGCAGCCACGGCACTTCTCGCAGCAATCGCTTCGGGTGCCGCTGACCGCGCCGCTGTCCTCGAGTTCCTCAAGAGCTACGAGGCAGAGGGTGTCACCAAGACCATCAAGTGGGACGAGACCGGTGAAGTCGCTGGCAACGCCGTCTACTCCTACAAGGTTGCCGAAGGTGCCATCGTTGTCGAGGGCTTGATCAGCTGATCATCGAAACATCACGTCAATGTGATGTTCGTGTAACGCAAACTGCCGGGGATGAGAATCCCCGGCAGTTTTGCGTTGTGCGCAGAACTGCTATACAACACTGAAGCAACTTTACGATTCGAACGACATTCATTGAGCAACGGGGACTCATGCAAGATTGGCTCATCTACAGAACCTTCTGGGATCTCACCGTCACGGGTGTCGCCCTTGGTTCCATCTACGCACTGGTGGCACTCGGTTACACCTTGGTGTACGGCGTGCTGCGCCTCATCAACTTTGCGCACTCTGAAATCTTCATGGTCGGCACGTTTGCATCGCTGATCACCGCCACCAACTTCCTCGGCATTCCTCTTCTCGAAGATGGCCAGTATCCCTATCGAACAGGAATCGCCCTGGTGGGCATTCTCCTCGCCGCACTGCTTGGTGCGATGGTTGTCTCGGGTGCCGGCGCAGTGCTCCTCGAGCGCGTGGCCTACCGCCCATTGCGCGGCTCCGGTGAGCCTGTCGGCGCCATTGTCCTGGCCTTCGTCACGGCTTTCACAGCCAGTTTGATCTTCGTCGACACGTTGCGCAGCAGTGTGATCTTCGGCCTCATCTTCACCGCCCCTGTTGCTTACGGCTACCTGCGCATTTTCCGCCGCGGTCGTCAGGCACCGCGGCTCGCCTTCCTGATTTCGGCCATCGGTGCGTCCACGGCCATTGCCGAGGCAGTGGCCATCTGGGGCCCGAAAGAGCGCGAGCAGTACCAAACGCCCCGCGTTCTCGAAAAGAAGGTGCTGTTCGATTTCTTGGGAACCGAAGTTCGCATCGACTACGTGCTGGTGATTGTGGGGGC
>JBILKS010000102.1:0-5285 GCA_044376595.1 Ilumatobacteraceae bacterium
CCAAAGCCTGCTCCACCGAGGCAATGTCTTCTGTGGGGCGAATCACTGCCGGAACCGTGGGCAACCCGGCCCGGGTGGCAGCACGCCAACGGCGCTCGCCAGCAATCAGTTGGAATTTGCCATCGGGCAGGGGTCGCAACAGCACGGGCTGCAACACACCGATCGCTCGCACCGAGTCGGTGAGCTCGGACAGAGCTGATTCATCGAAGTGCACGCGGGGTTGGTGGGGATTGGGCGAGATCGAGCCCACAGGCACGTCGCGCAGTACCGGCCCATCGATGGCCTGGGTTTCTACTTCATTCTTCTCGACAAGGTCTGCCGTGATGAGGGCTCCGAGGCCCTTACCCAGCCCGCTTTTCCGTGCCATTGGCGATCTCCTTTGCAGCTTCTCGATAGGCCTTGGCGCCCGTGGATGAGGAATCGAATGTGGTGATCGGCTGCCCAAACGACGGCGCCTCGCTCAGGCGCACGTTGCGGGGGATCACCGTCTTGTAGACCCGCTCACCGAACTTGCCTCGCAGTTCGGCCACCACTTGGTCAGCCAAGTTGGTGCGCTGGTACATCACGCACAGGAAACTCGGATCGGGGAGAGCCGGGTTGAGGTTCTTGCGAATCAGGTGGAGGTTCTTCAACAAGATGTCAATGCCCTCGAGCGGAATGTATTCCGTTTGGACGGGGGTAAGGATTTCGGTAGCCGCCGTCAGGGCGTTCACGGTGAGGAGGCCCACTGATGGTGGACAGTCGATGAGGATAAAGTCCCACTGATCCGCCACGGGCTCGATGGCCAACTTGAGTCGACTCTCGCGGCCGAAGGCAGAGACCAGCTCGATTTCGGCTCCCGCAAGGTTGATGTTCGAAGGGACCAGGAACAACCCCTTGACCGCTGTGGGCTCGACGGCGTCTTCCAGCGGCACGTCTTGGATCAAGACGTCGTAGATGGTGTGGTCGAGGTCCCGGGTGTCGATTCCCAGCGAACTTGACGCATTCCCCTGGGGGTCCAGGTCGATGATCAAGGTGCGGTACCCCATCTCGGCCAAACAGGCACCGAGGTTCACAGTGCTGGTGGTCTTGGCAACACCACCCTTGTTGTTCGAAACGGCAATGACCCGAGGGCGGGCAGCGGGAGCGTCCATGGGGCAACTCTACAACGCAGATCGAAAAAGACGGAGGATGCTGGGGCTTCTCTATGTTCCACGTGGAACACTGTTGTGACCTGATTTTTCGTGGTTCAGGGCAAAAAGAGCCCAAAAGTGGCCCCGTTCGATGTTCCACGTGGAACAACGGGGCGCGTTTTCAACGCTCCGTTTTTTTGAAGCGGACCACGAAGGGGAGTTTCTCCGGGCCCACTAACTGCAGTTCGTCCACGAGTTCTTGACGCCATCTGTTGGGGGTTCCCTCGGGTGGCTCGGTGAGAACCACCACCCCGTGGGGTGCCGCCAACGCAGCCGACAGCCGCAAGGTGGTTTCGTGGGGGCCGAAGCCGCGGGACACCACGGCATCGAAGCCGTCCTGCCATTCGGGTTTCTTCGCCAGGGTGGCGACGTCTCCGCAGATCACCCGCGCCCGGTCTTCCCAGCCAAGGGCTCGGATCGCTCGTTCGAGAGCATCGGTTCGTTTGGCTCGACGGTCGACCAAGGTGAGCTGAACCTCAGGGCGAGCTTCACCGATGATCAAGCCGGGTATGCCCGCTCCGGTGCCCAAGTCGACAACCCGCAAAATCCCGGGGGGGAGGGCGTGAACGAATGCCATCGCGTGGTCGATGACCTCGTCGATGGGTCGGGCGCCCAAGGCACCCACGCGTTGTGCCTCGCTCAGGATCTCACGAACCGAGCGAGGCATACGGTGTGTCTCAGCCCTCTGCGGGCTCGATGACGATCTGGCGGTAGGGATCGTCGCCGCGCGAACGCGTGGTGACGCCATCCATGGTGGCCAGGGTGTCGTGGATGACCTTGCGGTCGGCCGAGGCCATGGGCTCGAGAACACGGGGCTTGCCCGATTCGATGACCTCGTTGGCGACCTTGGCCGCAAAGCGGCTGAGGGCGTCGCGGCGACGTTCGCGATAGCCGGCCACGTCGACGCGGAGGCGCGTGTCGTGGTCGCCGAGTCGGCGCTGGGCCACGACGCGGGTGAGGTCTTGAAGGGCCAAGAGCGTGTTGCCCTTGGGTCCAACCAACAAGCCGAGGTCGTCGCCGTTGACTTGGACTTCCATCTCTTCGTCTTCGCGCACCAAGACCACGTCGGCCTTCAGGCCAAATCCCTTGACGACTCCCTCGAGGAAGCCCACGGCCTGGGCGCCCACAATGGCGGGATCCACCGGGTCGCCCTTCGGGCGATCTTCGCGCCGTTCGCGGGGTTCACGGGGTTCACGGGGTTCGCGAGCCGGACGATCATTACGCGGCTTGCGGGCCTGGCCACCTGACCTTTCGCCGTTCTTGTCGCTGCGCGACTCGCCGTTGCTCTTTTCGCTCCGGCCGCCGTCGCCTTCACCATTGCTCTTGCGGCGACGGTCGCGGCGCTCGGTCTTTTGGCGCACCTGCGTGGGGCGCACTCGTGCACGCACGCGGGCCTGCCCACGTGTACGGCCGAACAAGCCGGGCTTTGGCTCTTCGAGAATCTCGAAGTCCGCGTCGTCCTCGGCGACGCCCAACTTGTCCAATGCGGCGTTCTTGGCCTCTTCGACCGTGCTACCTGTGGTCTCTACCCATTCCATGATCTGTCCTTACTCACTCTGCGATCTACTGAATATTTTTCGTCGACGTGTTGCGTCGTGCTGTCCGTTGTTTCTCTGGCTATTTCTTCTTCGGCGGCTTGGGCCTACTGGGCGCCGCGCTCTTGCCTGAACCGCCAGCCCGCTTCGAGGGTGGCACTGGGCGTTGGGGTTTGGCCCCCGATGGGGTGGGCTTGTTCTTCGATGGTGTGATCCGCTTGCTCACCACCGGAGCCTGCTTGTCGACAACCTCGATCACGTCCTTGGACTTCTTGCCGGCCTTTTCGTCCTTGGTCATCTCGCGTGCCTTGACGCTGGCAGCCTGCGCCTGACGGCCAATTGCCTCGTCGTCGCCGTAGAAACGGCGGGTGATGTACCACTGCTGCAAGATGCGCACAACGGCCTGCACCGCGTAGTACACCACGAGACCGGTCGGCAGAAACACCTGGAAAAAAGCGAATGCAACCGGCAGGTATTGCATGATCTTGGCCTGCGTGGGCGACATGGTGGGGCTGGTTGTCCGCGAGGCCACCATCTTCTGCTGGACGAAGAACAAACCCGCCAAGCCAATGACCATGAGGGCGTAGGGGATGCCCTTCACGAAATCGTTGCCCATGACCGTTGCCGGCTTGATCGCCAGGTCGAGACCGAACGACAACATCTCCGACGACTTGTCGAGGGCCAGGTACAACTCGGAGTCCTTGGCGATGTACTTCGGATCGAAGGTGCCGTCGCTACCGATGCGCGACAAGCCGTTCAGCACCTGGAACATGATGAAGAACACCGGCAACTGCGCCAACAAGGGCAGACAGGATGCAAGCGGGTTGACCTTGTGCTCTTGGTAGAGCTTCATCATTTCTTCGTTGAGTTTGGTGCGATCGCCCTTGTACTGCTGCTGCAGGCGGCGCATTTCGGGCTGCAGCCTTTGCATCTCCAACATGCCCTTCGTGCTTTTCAGCGTGAGGGGCGTGAG
Source organism: Ilumatobacteraceae bacterium (assembly GCA_044376595.1). Lineage (GTDB taxonomy): Bacteria > Actinomycetota > Acidimicrobiia > Acidimicrobiales > Ilumatobacteraceae > F1-20-MAGs119. The sequence continues at coordinate 3,681 of JBILKS010000102.1, forward strand.
GATCAACATGATGGTGACGGCCACCAAACCAATCGAGATGGCGTAGTTGTGGGTGAGTGCATAAAACTGGCTGACAAGCCAAGCTGCTGCCTGAAACACGCGGGCCTACTTTCCTGTTTCCTGAAGATGAGACATGTGTTCTGCATGCGTATGTGGCTCGGGGATGGGGTCCCAGCCAGACGGGCCGAACGGCCTGCAACGCAACAGTCGACGCAACGTGAGCCAGAACCCGCGGCCGGGGCCATAGGTGCTGAATGCGTCGTGGGCGTAGTTCGAACACGACGGGGTGAATCGGCACGGGGAGGGCCGACCCTCACGAGAGATCTGATACCACTCGATGGCTTGGAGGCAGCGCTGGTTGAGCGTGAGCTTCACAACGGCGCCTGACTGCTCGCTGCTGGCTCACTCACTGGTGACTCAGAAGTCATTCTTGCCTGAACTCGGCTGAACAGCGCCTGCGTGTGAGAAGTGAGCTCGGCGAAGGTCGTGTTGACGGCGGATGCGTTGGCCCCCACGAGAATCCATGCCGCCGGAAGGGTCGCTTCATGAGTACGCACGATTTCCCGCAGGCGGCGACGGACGAAGTTGCGCGCAACTGCGCCGCCGGTGGACCGGCCAAGGGCATACGCCACGTGGGGCGAGGTGAGAGAAGGATCAGGGAGCACGGAACACCACAGAGGGCCTGAACGAACGGTGACGCCCTCTCGCCGCATGCGACGAAAGATTGTGCGCTCGTGAATACGGCCGATCAAGCGGAGAGGCGGTAGCGGCCCTTGTCCCGACGGGCCTTCAGGATGCTGCGGCCGGCGCGGGTGCTCATACGGGCACGGAAGCCGTGCTTCTTGGCGCGGCGGCGATTGTTTGGCTGGAAAGTGCGCTTCATGGATCCAGGTCTTTCACATGGGATGAGTAGAAAATCTCGTGACGGCACGAACCGCGTGACGCAAAGACCGGGGCGAAAAAAGCGAAGCGGTCAAATACGGCTCGGTAACCGTTGTCAAAGGCTAGGGGAGACGGGGGCCACTTCCCAACTACCCACAGGTTTCGACCGCCACAATTCGCCACCAGAAGTGCGCCCCGTAGTGCACTCCGTAATGCACCCTGAGGTGCACCCTGTGAATGACAGCCCTGTAACGCGTTCAGTCGGGTTTTTTGCCCTGTGGATAATGTGCTACGGTACTCCCTCCGCACAGTGATAACCCAATAAACATAAGGGTTTCATGGGGCTGTGGAGAACCTTTGGGTCGCCAAACGGGACTTCCACACCCTGTGGATAACTATGTGGACAACAAGGGGAAATTTTCCCGTTGTTGTGGAGAACCGATATCAGACCCAAGACCAGGAAGGAGTTGAGAACATGGCCGAACACGACACCGTGTGGACAGCCGTCTCGGCTTTGCTCCGTGCTCAGGTCTCTGAAGCGGTGTGGCATTCCACCTTTCAGGATGTCATCCCCCTGCCCGCCGACGATGCCCACCTGCGTTTGCAGGTTCCCAATGCTCACATCCGCGAGCGCATTCTCACTCGTTATCTGCAGCTCGTTCTCGACGCCTTGGCAGAAATCGACGAATCCGACCGCGAGCTCGAGGTGGAAGTTGCGCCCAT
>JBILKS010000103.1:0-5282 GCA_044376595.1 Ilumatobacteraceae bacterium
AGTCTCGGTGGTCGGCGTCACGGGAGTGCTGAGCGACGTCAACGGCTGGTTGCGCCCCTGCCGCGTCGACAACGGCGACGTTGTTCCTCTTCCGATGGAGGGAGAATCGCGCGAGTGTGGCGGCCCGCAGTGGGGCGCCGGATTGCGCAGTTGGTGTTGGTCGCCTCGCGGAGACCACTACGTCGTTGCCCGCAACCTCGATGGCTTTGGCGACCTCGCCGTTGTCGACGCGCGCAATGGCGACACACGTACGTTGGCTCGTGGCGTGCACGGCTCGGTGAGCTGGACCCGCTTCGGTATCGTCGCTGTTCGCACCGGTGCGGTGACACCCACCCAGATCGTGTTCTTTGCGCCCGACACCATTCAACGCCGCGTGTTGGCTACCTCAGAACTGCCATGCGCTGACGGGGCATGGAGCGACGTGACGCTGGTGGAACCCGAGATCGGAACAGTCGAGGGTGTGCCGTACCGCGTGTATCGACCCGACGGCCACAGCGGTGTTGCCGACGGCGTGCTCATCGTGTGGGTGCACGGCGGCCCCACCGATCAATGGCAGGTCATCTTCATGCCCCGTGTCGCGTATTGGGTGGGACAGGGGGCCACGGTTCTCGTGGTCGATCATCGAGGTACCACCGGACATGGGCGTGCATTTCAGCAGAGCCTGAACGGTCATTGGGGCGAGTTCGACACGGCCGATGTCCTTGCCGTCACGCGCCATGCTCATCGCGAGGGCTGGGGTACGCCGGGACGCACGGTGTTGATGGGCGGATCGGCCGGGGGTTTCACCGCATTGAACGTTGCCGGTACCGATCCCGACATTTGTGCCGGCGTGGTGGCCTCGTATCCCGTTGTGGATCTTGCCGATGCCGCGGAGCGCTCATGGGTATACGAGCAGCACTCGATCACGGTGCTGGTGGGGGATCTCCCTCGGAACGCACGTCTCTATCTGCAACGTTCGCCGCTCGGCAAGATTGCCTCGCTTGCAAAGGTGAAGGTGTTGTTGATGCACGGAGACATCGATCCCGCAGTGCCGCTCGACCACAGCGTGTTGCTTGCTGGCGACCTGCGCCAACACGGTGGTGACGTGCAGTTGCACATCTTCGAAGGCGAAGGTCACGGCTTCCGGCAGCGTGTCAATCAAAAGCGTGAGTACGCCCTGATTGGTGAGTTCCTGCGCACCTTGTAACGTTCCGGTCATGTCCGACTGGAACCCGCTCGACCCCGACGCCGAGAGCGTTCACTACAACCTCGCCGAATGGAACATCGAGCAGCGCGCCGCAGTTGCCGAGGTGTTCGCCGAAGCCGGTGTTCCTCATGCGTGGGTGGGTGACGAAGTAGTGGTTCCGTCGGAACTCGAAGATGCCGCCGACGAGTTGCTCGATCGCCTCGAAGAAGAGTTCGGCGTCGAGGGGGCAACCCTTGGTTCCACTGCCGCCTCAGTGCGCGGCGCGGCGCTCGACGCGGCGAGTGACGACGAGATCACCGAATACGAACTCGACGAGTGGGAAGACGGTGAGCGTTCGCGACTGTCCGAACTCCTGGTCGCAGCGGGGATTCCATTCCGTTGGGAAGGCGCGATCCTTGTCACGTTGACCGAAGTCGAGGACCTTGTCGACGAGTTGCTCGATGCAGTCGAGGCCGGTGAAGTCACCATCATCGATGCTCCCGTGCGCGGTGGCGGGGTGTCCACCACCGTCAATACCGGAGATGCCAGCGTGTCGGGGGACACGCTCAATCGGATGTTCCTGGCGGCCGAGCGCCTGCAGAAAGACCCACTCGACGCAAACGGCCTTTCCATGCTGGTTGCCGTTCTCGACGAAATCGAAGGTGGTGGCACGCCATTCGGCGTTCCGGTTCCGGCCTGGCGCCAGGCCACCGAGTTGGCAGATCAACTCGCCGATGCGCTTGCCGGCAACGACTTTCCCGATGAAGTTGCCGCGATGGAAATTGCCCAGCGATTGTTCGTCACGCTGAGGGGACACGTCTAGTTCAGCACTAGCGTCGTTTGGCGATGATCCTCGCCGAACTCGAGATCTGGCACTCGCGGCCCATCACCCCCACTCGTCGTGTTGCGTTGGGACATTTGGTGTTGCCCGCCGACCCCGCACCCGGCTTCGGTGGCATTCTCCTCGGCGCGGTCGTGGCGCGGCATCTCTTCGAAGTCGACGAGGATCTTCATCCCGATGTGCATCGTTTGGTCAGCCAGGTCGAGCGCGCCGAAAACATCGTGCAGCCCCGCCTGCGGCACCGGTTCCAGGTCGACCGACACGGTCTGTCGCGCAGCGTGCACCGCCTCGAGGGGCGCGACGACTCGGCCGAGTTCGTGTTCGAGGCCAGTGGATCGCCGCTTCAGCAGGTACTCGGCGCCATCTATGCGCTCGAACGGCTCGACACGGCGTCGCGCCGCGACCTCGCGAAGATTCTCCACAAAGCCATGGCGTGGCGAGGGCCGCTCGGGGCTTCCTTCATCGCCTACTTGGCCGGGGGCAACTCCACGTCTGTCTCCGCCATCGCCGATCCACGGGCATGGGCGCTCGAGATTCTCGGTTTTCCTGCCGGCACGGTGAAGCCTTCGAAGCGCGATGTCACCGCGCAGTTCCGCGAGCGGCTGCGCATGGTGCATCCCGACCACGGCGGCAGCGATGCTCTTGCGAGTCGTGCCATCGCCGACTTGGCTGAAGCTCGTCGCGTGTTGACCAAAGCCCTGTAGGCAAACACAATGACCAAACCGAAAGGTGTCGTGCTGTTTCCCGGAGCGGGAAGCGACCGCGATCATTCGTCGTTGGTGAAGATCGAACATCACCTCGCTCCACTTCCTGTGGGGAGGGTGGATTTCCCCTATCGCCGTGCAGGACGCAAGGCACCCGATCGCGCGCCGGTGCTGCTGGAGTGCGTCGTGAGTGAAGTCGCAGATTTCGCGAAGAAACATCGCGTGCGAACGTCGTCGTTGGTGATCGGTGGTCGGTCCATGGGCGGCCGGATGTGTTCGATGGCGGTAGCCGGAGCCACAGCGGCACATGACGGCCTGTCGGTGAAGGGGCTGGTGCTTGTTTCGTATCCGTTGCACCCACCAGCACAACCCGAGAAACTGCGTGTCGAACATCTTCCGCGGATAGCGGTGCCGGTTCTGTTCGTTCACGGAACGAAAGACCCATTCGGTAGTCCGGAAGATCTCCGCAGGCATGCCGGCACCATCCCCGGTGACGTGACGGTCCATTTCATCGAGAACGGTCGCCACGATCTGAAGAACAAGGACACAGAAATCGCCGAAGTGATAGCCGGGTGGATGTCGTCGCTCTGAAGTCGATCGATGTCAGGCGTCTTGCGGGTTCAGCTCCTCGAGTTCGCGGTGAGCTGTTTCGGGATAGAAGAACCACACCAGGGCTGCCACCACGATGCCGGCCGAAGCAAAGAGGAACATCACGGATCCGTACGACCAGCCCGTATCGATGAGTGTTCCGCCCAGCACCAAACCGATGCTTCCCCCCAGCAATGCGCTGACCGTGATGAGGAACGACGAAGTGGTACGAGAGGACGTGGGAAACAGTTCGCCGCGGTACACGGCCATGGCGGGATACGCAGTGGCTGCGATGATGCCGCCTGCCATGGCACTGCCCCACATGAGATACGACGTGGTGGCAAATGACAACGCCAGAAGCGCTGCGCCAACGGGAAGGCACACGGCTGCAACCTTGCGCCGGCCGTGGTCGTCTGCCAGACGTCCGCCGAGAATGAGTCCGACACCCGACGGTGTCACGGTGCAGAGTGTGAAGAGCGCCACCATCACTGCGGAGTACTCGCGCACGTCCTTCAGGTACCTGTTCTGGAAGATCGATGCCGTGGCCACAAACACGTTGCCGAGGAAGGCAACCAGCAAGATGAGAACGAATGCCCTTGTGTTCCGCTGGGCATGGGCTGCGGGGCTCGTCGTGCGGTCGCGCTTGCGTGTCTGGGCACGCTCGAAGCGCTGCGTTTCCGTGAGACGTCGTTTGATGCGCAGTGCCACGGTGAGCCAGACCAGCGCCACCACGTAGATCAGCCTCCAGCCACTGGTTCCGGTGTCGGCCAAAGGCAGCGTGGTGACCGCCACGCCGGCACCCAATCCGCTGGCCATCGCCAGCAAACTCAGCCCGTAGGCGCGAGCGTGTTTGGGCATCTCTTCCACCACGATCACGAGTACCGCCACGTCGAGTGCCAAACCGAGTGGGCGGGCGATCGCTTGTGTACCCACCAGCGTGACGAAGTTCGGAGCCAGTGCGCCGAGCGATGCCATGACGGGTGCGATGAACGACAGGCTCACGACAATGCGTCTTCGGCCCAGACGGTCTCCCATCACTGCCAGCGGAATCGCGAGCACGATGCCGAGCCGCACGATTGCTGCGGCCACTCCCTGGCCCCGTTCGGAAATGCCGAACTCGTCGGCGGCATAGGTGACTGTTTGGGTGAAGAGAGTGTTGATGAACGCTGATGCCATCGACGACGCCGCCAACAGTGCCAACACCAGGACTTCGTGTGCGCTCAGCACCTGGGGTGGAGCCCACCATGGTTTGTGGGTGGCATGGCGCCGCCTTCTCAGGTGATGCGCAACGAGTGGACGAAAGAGCCAGTTGAAGCACGGTGTGTCGAGGCTCCACGAGATGTTCTCGGTAAGCGTGCCGCCGGGGTCGCGGCGAACCGTGCGGGTGTACGAGCGAAAGGGTCCGTTGTGTTGGACGAACACGTGACTGCCGTCGGCCTCCGGGGATTCGGGGAACTCTTCGACAATGTCGTGGTACGGCGCCGTGACATGTGACCAATCGCCCGAATCCGGGGCGAAAACCCGCGTCTGGGTGCGTTGCCCGCGAGGAAATTGAGGGGGCAATTGAGGGGGAAATTCATGACCCGTCCGCACGGCGGGAGCATACTGATGACGTGAGTTCACCGGCACTTCAGACGCCCCAGGCCGCGGCGCGGATTCGGGTACGTCCGGGCAATCGGCTGTCGGGCAGCGTCACCGTGCCCGGTGCCAAGAACTCGGTACTGAAGTTGATGGCCGCCTGCCTCATGGCCGACGGTGAGTTCCGCCTGTCCAACGTGCCCAAAATCGACGATGTCGACACCATGAGTGATCTTCTTTCGGCGATCGGCCTGTCGATCACGCACCACCGCGACACGTCCGAGATGGTGGTGGTGAATCCGGGGAATCTCTCACTGGTTGCTCCGTACGAGTTGGTGGAGCGCATCCGTGCCAGCATCAATGTCCTTGGACCTCTGCTCGGTCGATTCGGGGAGGTACGCATCGC
>JBILKS010000104.1:0-5280 GCA_044376595.1 Ilumatobacteraceae bacterium
CAACACGACCTTCCGGGTGGACACCGAAGCGGGGGAGAAGTTCGCCCTGCGGCTGAACGTCAACTCCAAGCGGTCAGCGGCCAATCTGGCCGCCGAGGCCGAGTGGCTGTGGGCGTTGGGGGAAGAGACCGGTATCTGGGTGCCGGTTCCACAACGTACGCACGACGGTGCGTTGACGACCGCTGTGTGGAGCTCGGATCTCGGGCGTGACGTGAACACGGTGCTGTTCTCGTGGCTGCCCGGGCGCACGCTCGGCGAGGATCCGACGACGGCGAAGATGAAAGAAGTGGGGCGCACGCTTGCGGTGCTGCACCGGCACGGCAAGGCATGGCGGCCGAAGGCTGGCGAACTTCCGGTGTTGGATCGCCCCTATTGGGACATGCCGAACCGTCTCACCGGTGACGACTCGTCGTTGCCGCAGTCGCTGAAGGTCATCGTCGAGCAAGTGATGTCTCGAGTGACGGGCACCGTCGAGGCGTTGGTAGCGCGGAGCGGTTCGCAGCCGATCCACACCGATCCGCACAACTGGAACATGAAGTGGTACCGCGGGCGGTTGTCGCTCTTCGACTTCGACGATTCGGGGATCGGGCCGACGTTGTTCGACCTGGCAATCTCGACCTATTACCTGCGTCCCAACAACGCGAACGCCGATGCACTGTTGGAGGGGTATGCGGAGGTGTCCGAACTACCGTCGCACTCGGCCGACGAGTTCGAGGCTCTCGTGGCCCATCGCAACGTGCTGCTGCTGAACGATCTCTTGACCACGCTTCACTCAGAGCACCGTGCGTTGTTGCCTCGCTACATCGCCAACACCGAAATCAAGCTGCGTGCGTATTTGGATACCGGCATCTACCGCCACGATGTCGACGGCGTGGTGCCTCTCGAGGACTAGAGACCCAGGAGCGCGAGCTCGCTGCGCAGAACCTTGCGCTGGCGAGCAGGAGACCAGGTGGTGGCGTCGAAGATCGCTTCGGAGGCAATGCCGGGAATCAACGCCGACAAACGATCGGCGGTTGCCACAATGTCGATCTTGGTTGCGCCGTTCTGCTTCTTGACGCGAGTGCTGAGGCACTTCTTGATGCGGGCTGTCTGGGCAATGGCTCGCTGGCGTTGTTCGTCGGCAAAGCGAGGAGAGTGCAAGGCCTCGCTCCAGAAGGCGAACCAGATTCGCCAGTCGTCGGTGCGCTCTTGGTCGAGTGGCAGCACGGCTTCGATCAGGCCGATGATGTCGCCGGGATCAGCGCTCAAGACTGCCTCGATGCGTTCGCGTGATCTGCCGGCGGCGTAGTTGTAGGTCTCGAAGAAGAGATCTGCCATGTCGTCGAAGTAGTGCGACACCACTGTGGTGGAACAACCGGCCGCCTCGGCCACGTTGCGCACGGTGAGGGCAGCTCGGCCATGTTGAATCACCAGTTTCGCGGCCACCTTGGTGACCTCGCGGCGGCGTTCTTCATGGTCGACGATCTTTGGCACGTGGCTTCCCTGGGGTTTGCGGTTCTTGATCTCGTGCTATGTTCTGCAACGGTTGTTGTAGAACATATTCTGCTGAGTACCAAAGCCTAGAGAGTGGTAGGGGAATCATGACGGCGAGAGAAGAGTTCGATGTTGTTGTGCTGGGAACTGGCGCGGCCGGCCTGACAGCAGCAGTGGTGGCTTATGAGTTCGGTGCCACTGTCGCGGTTTTCGAGAAGGCGAGTCTCGTGGGTGGTACCACGGCGTGGTCGGGCGGTCAGGTGTGGATACCGAACAACCCGCACATGGCCGAAGTCGGAGTAGTCGACAGTCGCGAAAAGGCCAAGACGTACATCATGTCGTTGTCGCGCGACATGTTGGAAGAGCGCTTGGTCGACGCCTACATCGATGCCGGCCCGGAGATGGTGGACTTCATGGAGGCCAAGACCCCCGTGCAGTTCTACGCCGTGCCCGAGATGCCCGACTATCACCCCGAGTTCCCCGGCGGCAGCCCAGAGGGTGGCCGCACCATCGAGTGCCCGATCTTCCCGTTCGAGGAACTGGGGGAGTGGGCCGACATGGTGACGCCGTCTCCGTACTTCGCCGACCCGCACATCACGATGAGTGAGACGCCGCTGGGCAAGGCGGTGCCGCAGCCACCCTCGCCCGAGGAACACGCGCGTCGCAAGCGACACAACGAACGTGGATGCGGTCAGGCATTGGCCGGCCGTTTGTTGAAGGCGTGTCTCGACCGCGGCATCAGGCCGCGCGTCTTGTGTGCCGGGCGCGAATTGATCATCGAAGACGGCGAAGTTGTCGGCGTGATGATGGAAACACCGACAGGACCAGTCGAGGTACGTGCCAAGAAGGGTGTGATTCTCGCTTCGGGTGGATTCGAACACGACAAGGACTTGGTGCGCGCATTCACCCGCGGACCGATGACGCACCCGGTGTCCATCGAAACTTCCACTGGTGACGGATTGCGCATGGCGATGAAGGCCGGTGCGATGTTGAGCAACATGCGCGAGGCCTGGTGGATTCCCACGGGTGTCGTTCCCGTGGAGTCGAACCCCAAGGGCAAGATCTTGGTGAACGGCCAGCGCACGTTGCCGCACTCGATCATGGTCAACAAGCGCGGGCGTCGATTCACCAACGAGGCCGCCAACTACAACGCATTCGGTGCCGCCTTCCACGTAGAGGACGTGGCGAAGTTCGAATGGGCCAACCTGCCGTGCTGGTTGATCTTCGACCAGCAGTACGTCGACACGTATGGCTTTCGTGTCAGCGCAGGTGGCACTGGTTCGGTTGTTCCCGAGTGGATTCCCCGCGGCGACACACCGCAGCAGCTCGCCGACAAGCTGGGGATCGACGGCGAAGAACTCATGCACACGATCACTCGTTGGAACGGCAATGTCGAAGAGGGTCACGATCCGGATTGGGGTCGCGGCGACAGTGCCTTCGACTGCTGGTGGGGCGACCCGTATCGGAAAGGACGCCGCGATGCCACATTGGGCAAGTTGGAAAAGGGTCCGTACTACGCCTTCGAGATCAAGAGCGGTTGTCTCGGTACGAAGGGAGGCCCACGCGTCGATGCGAACGCGTGTGTGCTGAACATCGACGGCGACGCCATCCCGGGCTTGTACGCGGCGGGCAACGTGATGGGTTCGCCGTTCGGCATGACCTACGGCGGACCGGGTGGAACGCTGGGTCCGGCGATGGTGTTCGGCTTCCTGGCGGCGAAACATGCCGCGGGTCGCAACACGCCAGGGGCGTGATGGCGGGTAGTCAGCCGCGCTTGGTGCGGTTGCTCAGCTCGCGCTGAATCTCACGCTTCACGTCACGTTCGGCAATGGCCTGTCGTTTGTCGCCCTTCCGGCGACCCTGTGCCAAGGCGAGTTCCACCTTCACGCGACCATCACGAAGAATGATCGACAACGGCACGAGTGTCAGCCGGTCTTTCATGATGCGCTCGCGAAAGCGCCGAATCTCGGCGCTGTGCAACAGCAACTTGCGTGGACGATCGGGGTCGTGGGCTCCCACGCCCACCGCGAACTGGTACGGCGCGATGTGCACGCCCTCCAACCACACTTCGTTGTCGATGACGCGAGCGTACGCATCGACAAGCTGCACCTGCCCGCTGCGGAGGCTCTTGACCTCGCTGCCGACAAGCACGATGCCGGCCTCGACCACATCGATGATGGTGAAGTCGTGACGTGCCTTGCGGTTGCTGGCGAGAACTGTGGTGCCGGTGGGTTTCATGGGGCATGGGCAGGCTACCGATAGCCTTTGGCAGCGATGCTCAAAGTCCCAAGCGCCGAACTCGAAGCGATGCATCGTCATGCACTCGAGGGCTATCCGTACGAGGCGTGCGGGCTGTTGGTGGGGGATCCCTCTTCGGCAACCGTGGCGCGGTTCGTGCCGTGCACCAACATTGCCGAGAGCGCACGGGTGTACACCATTGATCCAAAAGAGCATCTCCGCGCCGAGCTGGCTGCCGAGCGCGACGGCCACGAGGTCATCGGCGTCATGCACAGCCACACCCACAGCGAGGCCTACCCCAGCCCCACAGACGTCACCCAGGCCGTGGATCCGCAGTGGCATTACGTGATCGTCACGCTGAAACGCGAGATCCCCGAGGCGCGCAGCTTCCTGATCGACGGCGGGGCCTGCGAGACAGAGCAGATCTCCGAGGAAGAGATCGCCGTTTCCTGATTTCGGGCACGTCTGAGCAAGACCGCCGAAGAATCAGTACAATTCCGACAGGAATAGTCGGTTATCAGTCGTCCCTCGGCTGATCGAGTCATGGGCAAGGAGGTTCGGCGTGTTCCACAGCAGCGTGCTTGACCTCATTGGCAACACCCCCATGGTGGACGTCAGCGTCTTGTCGCCCAACCCGAACGTACGTCTCGTGGCCAAGTTGGAGAACCAGAACCCCTTTGGTTCGGTGAAGGACCGCATTGCCAAGGCCATGATCGAGGCGGCCGAAAAAAATGGCACCTTGCAGCCGGGCCAGCGCATCTTGGAGCCGTCATCGGGCAACACCGGCATCGCCTTGGCAGCCATCGCCCAGATCAAGGGCTATCCGATCACCATCCTCATGCCCACCAGCGTGTCGATTGAACGTCGTCAAATGCTCCAGATCTTCGGCGCCGACATCGTTCTCACCCCCGGCGAAGAAGGCTCGAACGGGGCCGTTCGCCGCGCCCAGGAAATGGCCGCCAACCACCCGGAGTGGTGCTTCCTCTATCAATACGGCAACGACGCCAATCCCACCGCCCACTACGAGACCACTGGTCCCGAGGTGCTGCGCGACTGCCCAGAGATCACTCACTTCGTGGCCGGACTCGGAACCTCCGGCACGTTGATGGGTACGGGCCGTTACCTGAAAGAGCACAAGCCGGAAGTCAAGATCATCGCCATCGAGCCGCCGCTCGGCGAGCGCGTCGAGGGTCTGCGCAATCTGGAAGACGGATACATCCCGCCCATTTTCGAGAACTGGCACGGATTCGAACTTCTCGATCGCAAGCGTGTGGTGCGCCCTCGCGAGAGCATCGAGTGGACGCGACGCTTGGTGGCCGAAACAGGAATCTTTGCTGGCCTGTCGTCGGGGGCATCGTTGGCTGGCGCGGTCAAGGTGGCCAAGGAAATCGACGAGGGTGTCGTTGCTTTCATCGTGTGTGATGGCGGCTGGAAGTATCTCTCCACCGGCGCCTATACCGACGATCTGGATCAGGCCGAAGCGGCCGCGGAAAAGATCATCTACTTCTGAGTTGTCTGCCGTCGCTTGGGCGACAGTGCGGAACCTCTAGCCTGAGCTCGGAATGGTCC
>JBILKS010000105.1:0-5202 GCA_044376595.1 Ilumatobacteraceae bacterium
GCCGAGTACCACAATCGTCATGTCGCAGTTGACGCCACGGACGCTGGGCCAACTGATTGCCCTGTACGAGCACAAGACATTCGTTCAGGGTTGTCTGTGGGGCATCAACAGTTTCGACCAGTGGGGGGTGGAACTGGGCAAAGCACTAGCCGGTGATGTCCTCGGTCACATGGCGCGGCCCGAAGAGCCCACGAGTTTGGACGCAGCTACCCGTCGAATGGTTGCGTGGTATCTGGAGAACCGATCAGCGCACGAGCGCTGACACAGGGTGATCAGCGTGCAACCATCATCCCGGTCTTGGCAAACGTTGCCGTCGAGGGATAGCCGGTGGTGATGCCCGCATCGACGGTGATGTTCTGGCCCGTGACGTAGCTGCCACCGTCGCTGAAGAGGAACATCACCGTCTCGGCGATGTCATTGGCGTGTGGTGCCCGCTTCAGCGGCGACATGGTTGCCATGCGCTCCGCTGCGGCCTCGACGGCATCGGGATCACCTGCGATCACGTGGGCCGTCATCCCTGTGGGGATGGATCCCGGGGCGATGGAGTTCGAGCGAATGCGATGGGGTGCCAGTTCGGAGGCCGCGCTGCGGGCCAGGCCGATGACGCCGGCCTTTGCCATGGCGTAGGCGTGGGGTCCGAGGCCGCCCATGACACCTGCCACCGAGGCTGTTCCCACGATGCATCCACCGTTGCCGGCGGCGATCATGCCGCGCGCGGCGTGCTTGTACGTTGCGAACACGCCGCGCACCAGTACGGCCATCGTCTTGTCGAAGTCGTCCATTGGCGTGTCGGCGATCGGGCCCACCACTCCGACGATGCCAGCGTTGGCGAAGGCGCCATCGAGGCGACCCCACTTGGCGATACCGGCATCGACCGCAGCGGCAACGTCGGTCTCGTTGGTGACGTCGCACTTCACGAAGATTGCTTTGTCGCCAAGAGATGCAGCGACTGCCTCGCCGCGCTCTGCGCCGTAGTCGGCGATGATGACCATGCCGCCCTCGGCTACGCACAAGCGCGCGGTGGCTTCTCCGAGCCCACTGGCCCCACCTGTGATCAATGCAACTTTGCCCTCAAAACGACCGGCCATGTTTCCCCCTCGTACGACGTGTTCGAGCCACTGTAGTGTCGCTTCTCGAACCGAATGACAGCGGAGGGGGCGTCCATGACGGCAGGACAGACAGCAGGCAGTGCAGGCGCATACGGAGTGGGCGCCGGACGAATCACCGGTGCCGGTACCCGACAGACGATCCTGGCGTACTTCAGCATGCGGGGTGTGTCGTTCGAGGATCGGGCTGCCGCTGCGGCGGCCGCCGGATTCGACGGGATCGGTTTCAACGTCGCCGAGTACCTGAAACTCAGGCAAGACGGTGTCACCGACGCCGACATGAAGGCCGTGCTCGCTACGCATGGCGTGCGGATTCTCGAGCTCGAGGCACTGCGGTTGCTCGACGATGCAGCAGCGGCGGACTTCGAGCATGTCGCACGTACGTTCGGCGCCGAGCGCGTGCAGGTGATCGCCCCGTTCTCGGGAAACATCGAGATCGATCTGCAGGTTGCGGGGGAGTGGATCGGCGCGCTTGCCCGCCGTACGCAAGACGCCAATGTTCATTACGCGATCGAGTTCCTGCCGCCCACGCGGATACCCGACATCGCCACCGCCCAGAAGGTGTGCCGCTTCAGTGGTCATCCGAATGTCGGACTGTGTGTCGACACGTGGCACGTGTATCGGGGTGCCGGGCACGGATCGCTCGCCGACCTCGATTTCTCCTTGGTCAAGAACGTGCAGGTCGACGACGGCACGATGAAGCCGGAGATGGACGAATACATCCCCGACTGCATCCACAACCGCCGGCTTCTCGGCGACGGGGAGTACCCCCTGGTCGACTTCTTCCGGGCTACTCCCCCCAATGCCCCCATTTCCGTGGAGATCATCGCCGACAACCTCGATACGGTCCCGCCCTTCGAGCGTGCGGAGCTGCAGGCCCGCTCTCTCGAGCGGATTCTGGCGCGCCTCTAGATCACAGGTTCTGAAACTCTGCCCGAAAGTCGGGTTCGCTCCAGGGGGGTTCCGTGGGCGACAATGGAGACATGGCAATCCAACCGCCCAAGATCGGACCCGAGAGTCCGGAGCAGGCCGAACTGGCCGGCATCAATCCGTTCCGTGATTCGGTGATGCACCAGTGTCCGCACATGTACTTTCGTCGCGCCCAGCAGGAATCGCCTGTGTGGGACATTGCCGGAACCGACGTTCACATTGTCACCCGTCACGAACTCATCGTGCCCATCGTTCGCGACATCGAGACCTTCTCCAACAAGTTCGGAAGTGCCGGCGAGCCACCGAAGGGCGACATCATCGATCGCATCCGTGCCATCTATGCAAAAGGCTTCACGCCGGTGCCCACCATGCTCACGATGGACCCGCCGTGGCACACCCGCTATCGCAACACCGTGGCGCCGTACTTCACGCCCCGCAAAATCGGTGAGTTGCGTCCTCTCATCGAGGAATACGTCGACTCATTGCTCGACAAGATCCTTGCCGAACCCGGACGCACCGTGGAGTTCGTGAAGGAGTTTGCCGTGCCGCTTCCGGTTGCGGCCATTGCCAGCATCCTCAACGTCCCCACCGAGCACATGGCCGACTTCAAGCGCTGGAGCGACGACAACATCGCCACCATCGGTACGTCGATCTCCGACGAGGCGCGGATCAAGGCCACCGAGGGCATTGTGGAGATGCAGCACTATTTCGCGGCCAAACTCGAAGAGCGCCGTGGATCCGAGGGCGGAGACTTCCTCTCGGATCTCGTGAATGCCCAGGTGGAAGACGACGACGGCACCAAGCGCAATCTCACCATGTCGGAGATGCTCAGCATCATCGCGCAACTCTTGGTCGCAGGAAACGAGACCACCACCAACACTTTCGCCGAGGGCATGTTGTACTTCGGCCAGGACATGACCAAGTGGGACATGGTCCGCAACGATCGCTCGCTCATCGGCCCGGCCGTGGAAGAGATGCTGCGCTTGGCATCCCCGTCGGGCGGCATGTTCCGCGTCGTCACCAAGGATGGCGTCGACATCGACGGCTGTCCGGTGCCGAAGGGCGACCGCGTGATGGTGATGTATTCGGCCGCCAACCGCGACCCGAAGGTGTGGGGCGACAACCCCGACACGTTCGACCCGACACGGCCGAACCTGAAAGAGCATCTCGCCTTCGGCAAGGGCATCCACTTCTGCATCGGTGCACCATTGGCGCGTCTCGAGTTGCAGATCGCCTTCGAGCGCATGGCCGACCGCATCGCATCGTGGTCCTTCAACGAGGACAACGACTTCCACTATCACCCCAGTTTCATGCTGCGTGGTTTGACCCGTCTCAATCTCAACTTCGAGACACTCTGAGCATCGGCTCCAACGGGGCCGTACACTCCCGATAGGGCCGTACACTGAGGAGCGATATGGCAGGTGAACGAATTCTCGTGGCAAAGGTCGGCCTTGACGGGCACGATCGTGGGGTCAAGGTCGTGGCACGGATCCTTCGCGATGCCGGCTTTGAAGTCATTTACACGGGTCTTTTCCAAACACCCGAGAAGGTGGCGGCTGCGGCAATCGACGAAGATGTCGACGCCGTGGGTCTGTCCATGCTGTCCGGAGCACACATGACGCTTGCTCCCAAGGTGGTGGCCAAGATGCGCGAGATGGGCGTCGACGTGCCGGTCATCGTCGGTGGAATCATCCCCGACCAAGACGCGCCAAAGTTGATGGAGGCCGGCGTGGCCGGAGTCTTGAGCCCCGGATCCACCGCCGATCAGGTGGTCGACGTGGTGCGCAAGATCATCGAAGCCTCCAAGGCTGCGGCCAAGTAAGCCAGCGCGTGACTTCGCCCGTCACCAGAGACCAGGCCGAGCGCATTCTCAATCTGCTCGCCTTCCTCACGGAGACGTCCACGTATCTCACTCAGTCACAGATCCGCTCGGCCATGGGCCCCGAGCAATACGCCGAGGGTGATGCAGGCCGCGCCACATTCGAACGCGACAAAGGACTGCTGCGCGAACTGGGCATTCCCATTCAGATGATCACGTTGCAGGGCAACCAGGCGGGCGAGGCGGCATACCGCATCGACCGTCGCCAGATGGAGTTGTCGCACATCGATTTCACCGAATCCGAGCGTCGCGCGCTGCAGTTGGCCCTCGCTGCCGTCCACATCGACACGGCCTGGGCCGATCATGCGCGACTCAAGTTGGGTGTCGACGATGCAGACGAGCAAGGTTCTGTGGTGTCGCAGGCCACGCTGCCGGTGAACAGCGCCCTCCTTCCGGTGTTGGCCACGGCTGCGCAGGAGTGTCGCACCGTCGAGTTCGGCTATCGGGGAGACGCGCGGTCGTTGAACCCGTACGGGGTGCTCGGACGCGGCGGCTACTGGTACGTGGTGGGTCACGACAATGTGCGTGGTGCGGTGCGGAGCTTTCGCGTCGACCGCATCAACGGCAAGGTCAAGGTACTGTCCAGCACGTTCGAGCGACCCCTCGGATTCGACGTGCAAGCTGCCGTTGCAACCGATGCCCAGATGTTGGGTGAGGGTGAGTCGTCGGAGTTCGCCCGGGTGTTGATCAGCGCACCTTTGGTGCCGAGTGTCCTGCGCGAGTTCGGGCCCGGCGCGGTGGCCGAACAGCGCGACAACGGAGATGCTGTTGTCGAAGTCCCGTGCGGCAATCGTGCGGCATTCCGCTCGTGGGTCCTCGGCCTAGTCGATGGCGCCGAAGTGTTGTCGCCGCCAGATGCCCGCAAAGACATCGTCGAGTGGTTGTCGAAGATCGTGAGCAGCTCGTGAGTGCCAAGCGGCAGCGCCGTGCCGCAGAGCGGGTGCAGGGTCTGTTGTTGATGTTGCCATGGCTGGTGGAACAACAACGTGCCGACATCAAAGAGATGGCGGCCACGTTCGGTGTCGATCCCGACGACATGGTCGACGACTTGATGCTTGCCACGTGCTGCGGGACGCCGCCGTATTCACCGCTCGAACTGATCGAGATCTTCGTCGACGACAACGAGGTATGGGTCGAGGTTCCCAAGATCTTCACGCGACCCCTGCGGCTCTCGGTGGCCGAAGCATTTGCCCTGTGTGCGGTGGCCGAAACCGCCCGCCAACTTCCCGGATCCGGTCAGTCGTCGGCTCTCGATTCTGCGGTGGCCAAACTCGCCAAGGGCACGCA
>JBILKS010000106.1:0-5187 GCA_044376595.1 Ilumatobacteraceae bacterium
GCCTGTCCCGTCAATGTTGGTGGTGGCACCCACCACTTTGAGGTCGAGCCAGGCTCCCACGTTTTCGGTTTGGTTGTGGAAGAACAAAGGTGTGGCCGCATCGCGGGTGATGAAAAGATCCGTCTTTCCGTCGCGGTCGGCATCGAAATAGAGCACGCCTTTCGACGGTTCGTCGCCGGTGACTCCGACCTCGGAGGATTGCTCGGAATAGACACCGGTGCCGTCGTTGCGCCAATAACGCAATGGGTCGTGTGCATAACACTCAGCATTGGTTTCCCACGTGATCGCCATTCCTGCAGCAGAAATCACGTCTTGCGATCCGGAGTTGGTGGCATCCACGAGTGTCGTACCCCAGCCCCAACTGCTGTTGCGCACCCCCGCTTGATCGGTGATGTCGTCGAACTTGCGGTCACCCGCGTAGCGGTAGAGACGATTGCCTGTCCGCAGAAGACGCGCCCCGTCGTCACAGCCCGGACGAGCCCGGATCGACGTGAGGAACATGACGGGATCCTGGTCCGGGCCATGGAAACCGACGGCCAATCCCATGCCGTTTTCTTCTCCCCCCAAACCGGACTCGTAGGTTTGATTGGTGAAGGTTCCGTCTCCGTTGTTCCAGAAGAACTTGCTGGTGTCGAAATCCGACGCCACCTTCAAGTCGGGATAGCCGTCTCCGTCGAAGTCGGTGAACGACGAACTGAAGCTGTACACGTAGTCGATCTTCGACTCCATCTTGGTGCCCGCCGCCTCGGTGACGTCGAGGAACGTCCCGGGCTTGCCATCGGCGCCGAGATTGCGGAACAGGCGCGCATGGGATGCAACCCCGTAGACCGACACGTCGGCGGATTGCCATTCGTTGGTGTGGATGTCGATCCAACCATCGAGGTCATAGTCACCGAACGCAACGCCCATTCCCGAATGCGGCCGTCCGTCGATCATGGCTACGCCACGTTTGTCGGCTTCCTCGCTGAAAACGCCTTTGCCATCGTTGACCATCAGATAGGCCTGCTTGCCCGCAAGGGTCGTGAGAAAAACATCTTGGTCGCCGTCTTTGTCGATGTCGGCAAATCCAACGCCATTGGTGCTGGCCTCAAGGAGTTCGAAACCGCTTCCAGAGGTGGCTTCACGAAAGCGTGGATCTCCCATCGTGCTTTCGTTGAGGTACAGCAAGGGATGATCGTAGATCCGCGTGAAGACGATGTCCTCGAGGCCATCGCCGTTCACGTCGACAGCTGCCGCGCCCGAAGAAGATCTCTCGGGATCGCATTGCCGCATGATGTCCGCGGCGACCGCAGGAGGTGTCACGTCGGGGAAATCCGCGACGATCAGACCGGGATCGAAGAGACACTCCGGGTCATTCTTTCGTGGGCCTTGCGGGTCGACGAATCCCACATCCATGCCGCGCTCCACGAAGAACGGCAACGAGTCAGGTTCCGACCAGCCACTGGATGACGACGATCCTCCCCCACATGCGGAAGTGGCCGCTGCCAGTGCACTGAGCACCAACAACGGCCACTTCACACGACGAGAGATCATTTATCTGAGGTTAAAGCGGTAACCCCAGAGATCAATCCACAAGTTGCCCGGATTGGAGTTGAATCCAATTCCTGCGCTTGCCCAGCGACCCCAGCCTCCCCAGCCGCAACGCAGCTTGGGACGCCAGCCGCCCGACCACCAGCACGACCAGGTCTGGCCGTCGACGTAGGCACCACCGGAAGCGGCCACAGCCACGTACGGAGCCCAACTGGTGATGGTGACAGACGAGGAGAAGTAAGCACCGAAGCGCAGACAGACGACCACCAAACAGAAACCGGTGTCCCATGACCAGGGGCCGGCCTGCGCAGTGAAGCTGAACGATCCGTCGGCGTTCACGTTGCCGTACATGCGGAACCAGACACCGGCGAGCGAGAACCAGGCATCGATCTGGAAGTACGTGCCACCGCGGTAGCGGGTGCCGCCCGACCAGGCAACGTTGCCGATCTTCAAGTTTCCGCCCACGTTGACGCCGGGGAAGTTCACCCGGACATTCAGCGTGGTGTCGAACGTGCCGTCGGCGCCGATCCAGATGGCACCGCTACCGCTGACACCGGAGATGCTGACCGACACGTCGGCGTACAAACCAGCTTGGCCCGGCTCGTTGGAGATACGGAAGCTGCCGCGTCCACCACCGATACCCGCAGCGCGAAGGTCTGCACTTCCGAACATGGTGAAGCGTGTGGTGGTTCCCGACTTGTAGAAGTTTCCGCCGAATGCGACGTTGACTGCACCCATCACGGTGAACGTGGAGTTCATCGCAAAGGCCCAGTTGGCCCCGTTCTTCGAACCACTCACACTGACAGCGGCATTGAAGCCGATGAGGTTGAGCGTGCCACTTCCCGAGAAGGAGAAGTTGCCGTCGGAACCGAACGATCCGGCCACGTTGACTGTTCCGCCGACGTCACCGGAGCCGATGACGAACGAGGCGTTGAAGTCTCCGGAGACCAGGTTCTGTGCTCGGCCGAGGACCACCGAACCGCTGGCGGCAAAGCCACCGAGGTTCAGGCTGATGTTGGTGGCTGCGATACGGAAGTCACCTGCGGCAGCCGCAACACTCTGGCCGGCGCGGTTGACGATGTTCACTCCGGTACCGGCCTGCCACACCACCTGTCCGTTCACCTGGGCAGAGAACACTCCGCCCACGTTCACGGTGCCGGTGATGTTGACCTGGTTTCCGTTGAGGAAGCCCGTGACACGGCCCAGCTGGTAACCGGCAACCGAACCTGTTGCATCGAAGGCGATATTCGGCGCACTGCCCTTCGCCCAGTCGATACTGAAGGCTCCGTCGATGGTGACCACGTTGGCCACTATGCGTCGGGTGACAAGGCTGGCCTTGACCGACTGCAACTGATAGTTGGCCATCTGCACGTTGAGGTCAACCTTGCTGGGGCTACCCATCAAGGTGAAATCACCGCTGGCGATGATGCTGGCAGTGCCCTTGGCCGGCTTGATGCTCATGTTGACGCGCGCTGTGCGCACCTCGATGAACGACGGCACGATGACCAAGTTGTCGATGCTTCCCACCATGTCGAGGTACGGACCATCGGTGGTGTTGATACCAGCCTTGCCGTCGACCGAGACCTTGGTTTCGCCGATCTTGATTCCGCCGGCGAACGACACGAAGTTGTCGGTCGGCGAGATCTTCACGCCGAGACGCGTCTCGTCGAGCTGGACCGGGCCGGCGTTGAATGCGCCGATGGCCATGCTCGCCTCGAGCGAGAACGGACTGGCTCCGATCTTGGCGCGAACATCAACCGGGGTTCCGAGAACGGTTCCGGAGAAACCGGCCGAGATGCCCGGATCGATGATCACGTTGCCGATCTGACAACCCGTCGGGGCAATGGTGAGATCCATGAACGTGGAGGTGAGAACACCGCCACCGACACTGACCACCTTTGCGGTGCCCTTGGAAATGGTCTTGTTGTCCGACTGCAGAGTTCCGGCCTGGAACTGGAAGCAGGGCTTGGTGACGTCGATGTTGGCGGCCAAACGTACCGCCACACCGGCGTCCATGTTCATTGCCGAACGCCATGCCGGGGGCAACTGCGCGGTGGCAGCGATACCCAGCGTGGGCAGCGGAATGGGTGTGGTGGCGAAGTTGATGCCCACCTGGATTGCAGCGTCGGTCAGTGTGAGACCACTGATGCCGAATGCATTGTTCCAAGCAAACGGCGTACCCGATGCATCGCGACCCAAGCTGAGTGCGATGGACACGCTGGTGGTTGTGACGGTTCCGCGCATTTCGAACGGCACCGGTGTTTCACCGGATGAACCGGTACGCATTTCGGTGGTACCGATGACGCTGAGCGACGGCGTGGGCGAACCAGCGATCTCGAAACCGAGACCAGTGATGCGCATCGACGATCCGCCGCTGTTGTAGATGAACCAGTTGCTGGGTGTCGGGATCATGATGCGCAGAGTCGGCAACTTGCCGCCCGCGAGATCCGACAACGGAATGGTGACCGGCACCACCTTGAGCGACGGATCCTTCACCAAATCGCGCAACCAACTCGGCACGCCGAATCCGGCGAGCAGAGACGGCTTGCCAGCGGCAAGTGACACGGCACCCAGGGCCGGAGCACTGGGCAAGGTGAAGTTGGAGACCGCGTAGGTGGAGAAGGCGAACGACGCGTTCGACAGCGTCGGACCCGAATCGCCGAGCGGCTTCCAATCGTTCAATCCGCCGGCAACCACGACGCCCTGCGAGCTGAACGTGACACCCATGGTGATTCGCGTTCCGAGGATGTCGGAGGCACCCGACAACGACGCCGTGACTCCACCGGTCCTGGTGTATCCGAGCGTGAGCGCAGGGCTCACGATGGAGACGCCGGTGGTGACGTTGATGTTCGGGAAGGTTGCCGTGATGGTGGAGGTGTCCTTGGTGAACGAACCCGTGACCACAGCAGGTCCCTGCCAGCCGGCACCTACGTCGACCGACACCTTGCCCGAGGCGCTGAACGCCAAGACGCAGGGCGAGCCGACCTTGCACGTGGCGTTGATGCCAGCGCCGGGTTCGGCGATCTTGAGGCCGGGGAACGGTACCCAATCACTGGCGCCCTTGAAGGTGAGAGCAAAGTTCTTGGTGTCACCCTTGCGTGACATCGAACCAGTCAAGCCACCGAGCGGAATCGTGAACCCGGGGAACGGTGTCCACGAAGCGGTGTTGGAAGGCTGGACCGATGCATTGAACGAGTAGTCGGTGGCGCCCTTGTAGTCGAGAGCAAAACCGATTGTGATGTCACTGTTGGTGGTGGTGATCACAATCTGACCCGAACCATTGACCACGACCGTTCCCGTGGCGTTTGACAGCGCCACGTCGAGCGAGGCGACCTTGACGCCGTCAACCACCGTGACCGGCGACTTGACCTTGGCCGCAAGGCTGTAGGTCAGTGGCTTGCCGGTGCCGGTGCGGGCCACCGAACCGGAGACGTCGACCTGGGTCGAGGTGAAGGATGCCGACATGTCGAAGGCACCCGTCTGCAAGTTCATGCTTCCCTGGACCGTGACTCCACCGAGAGATGCCCCACCGTCGGCCGACAACTGCTTGACGGCATCGGGCATGGGCATCGACAGTGCGATCTTCGGAGCGTTCTGCAACAAGTTGCTCGACGGCAAGGTGAGCTTGGGAACCTTGGGCGTCCAAGCGATGCTGCT
>JBILKS010000107.1:0-5183 GCA_044376595.1 Ilumatobacteraceae bacterium
AACGACCGCACGTTCGGTCCACGCAATGCAACGCACTGCCACGGCAACTGCTGAATCTGGGCATCGACCCGAATCTTGAATCGATTCAGTCGCGCCACCATCGCCTCGGCCGAGCCCGGCTCGGCGTCGAGAACGAACACGGTGTCGTCGAATCGCGTGACGCGCACCACGGCCTCGAGACGCCCTGTGGGTTGCAACAACAATGAATAGCGCGAGCTGCGCAAGGGCATTCCCTCGACCTGCTGGCTCAACTGCGACTGCAGATAGCGCTCGGCATCGGGCCCCTGCACCACCACGACGTCGCGTTGCAAGCGGAATGCCTTCATCGTGTCCGGGGTTGCACCTGTGCTCATACTTGATGGCCTGCCTTTGTGCGTTGAGCCGTCATCCGCCGAGCCGCCGGAACTGCAGCCAGCAGGGCCGCGGCCTTGTTGTGACACTCGAGATCTTCGTCTTCGGGCACGCTGTCGGCGACGATGCCGGCACCGGCCTGGAGGCTGGCGATCCAACCACCGTTTCCATCCGGGCGAATGAACATCGTGCGAATCGCAATGGCTGCATCGAGGTTGCCGCTGAAGTCGACGTAGCCCACCACGCCGGCATACGGCCCACGCTTCACTGGTTCGAGATCATCGATGATCTCCATTGCCCTGACCTTGGGTGCACCACTGACGGTGCCGGCGGGCATGGTGGCCCGAATCACGTCGATGGGCCCGAGGCCCGGCTTCAACTCTCCCGACACCTGCGAAGTGAGATGCATCACATGGCTGTACCGCTCGAGGGTCATGAGCTCGTCCACGTGAACGGTGCCGAAGGCCGCCACACGGCCAACGTCGTTGCGTGCCAGGTCGACCAGCATGATGTGCTCGGCAACTTCCTTGGGGTTCTCTTTCAACTCACCCGCGAGGCGACGGTCGTGTTCGTCGTCACGACCGCGCTTGCGGGTTCCGGCGATGGGCCTGCTGGTCACCTTGCCATGGGACAACTGCACCATCGGTTCGGGTGAGCTCCCCACGATGCACAGCTCGGGCTCGCGCACGAAGTACATGTAGGGGCTGGGGTTCACTTGCCGGAGCACGCGATACACGTCGTATGGATCTGCCTCGAGCGGCAGATCGAACCTCTGCGACAACACCACCTGGAAGATGTCACCTGCACGAACGTGTTCCTTGGCAACATCGACTGCCCTTTGGTACGCCCCACCCGCCAACGACGATGTCACCTTCGGCAGGTCTTCGCCCGGAATCGGCGGCTCGACGGGGCTGTAGGGCAAAGGCTGGGAAAGAAGATTCACCGATTCCGTGATGCGCTCGACGGCGTTGTCGTAGGCCCGATCAAGATCAACTCGCTGTCCGCCCGCCGGCAGCGTTGCCACGCTCTCGAGCACGTACAGCCGTTGGCGCCAGTGATCGAATGCCAACAAGGAACCGATCACGTTCATCACCGCATCGGGCAGTTCGCGGTTGTCGTGGGGAACATTGGGCAGGTGCTCGACCTCGCGGATCACGTCATAGCCGAGGTACCCGACGAGGCCGCTCTGCAACGGCGGAAGATCGGGCAGCAACGGTGCGTCGAATACCGCCAGCAGCGACTCCATTGCGGCGAGGATGCCTCGGTCCACAGGGATGCCGTCGGGCAGCGTTCCGGTGACGCTCACACTGCCGTTGCGCAACACCAAACGCGCAAGTGGGTTGCGCCCGACGAACGAAAAGCGACTCCATCGTTCGCCGTGCTCTACCGATTCGAAGAGAAAGCCATTGCCTTCTCCGACGATCTTTGCGAACACAGTGACGGGGGTTTCGAGGTCGGCCAACAACTCGGTCCACACGGGAACGACCGAGTGCCGCGCAGCCAATGCCTTGAACTCCTCGCGTGTGGGTTTGAATTGCATCCGCTATCCGAACTCGCGGAAAAAGCAGCTGACCTCGCCCGTGTGGCAAGCACCATTGCCTTCTTGTTCGACGAGAAACAACAACGTGTCGGCGTCGCAGTCGTACCAGCCCTTGCGCACGAACTGGCGATCGCCACTGGTGTCGCCCTTGCGCCATACCTCACGGCGGCTCCGGCTCCAGTAGACCATGCGACCCTCGGTGAGAGTCATGCGCAGCGTTTCGGCATTCATCCAGGCCATCATCAGAACTTGCTTCGTGTGGATGTCTTGAGTGATCACGGGCACCAGCCCGTCGGCATTGAACGTGATCCCCGCCAACTGATCTTCGACGACCGCAATCGGGGTGACGGCAATGGAGCTGTCGAGAGGAGATTCGGTGGTCACAGGTACAACCCCGTGCTTCCCTCGATTCGCGACGCCGCCACCGCATGGAGATCGCGTTCGCGCAACATGATGTAGTCGTCGCCACCCACCTCGACTTCGTACCGGTCGTCGGGGCTGAAAAGAACGTTGTCCCCCACCTCTGCAGCTCGAACGTTCTGGCCGAGGGCCACAACTTCAGCCCACACGAGGCGCTTGGAGATCTGGGCGGTAGCCGGGATGAGGATGCCCCCCGACGAACGACGCTCGCCCTCACTCTGCGGAATCTTGACGAGCAGGCGGTCGTTCAGCATCTTGATGGGGAGTTTTTCGTTGGCATCGACCACGGTGGAACCGTATCTGCCCGTGGTGTCCGATAAAAACCCCTTTCGCCGGAGTGGCTAGCGTTCGCTCATGGCACTTGACGCACAGACCCAAGAACTCGCCGATCAGTTGGACATTCGCAATCTCATCTCGAGATACTGCTGGGCCATCGACAAGAACGACCGCGAGTTGTTCGGCAAGGTGTTTCTCCCCGACGCCACGGCGCATTTGGGAAGCCCCCTTCTCGAGGGCATCGATGCCATCTGGGCACGCATCCGCGTGGCACTCGGACCGCTCGACGACAGTCAACACATCACCGGTTCTCATCTCATCGATCTGAACGGCGACACAGCCACCAGCCGGGTGTACCTGTTTGCCCAACACATTCGACGCGACGCCAAGAAGGGCCCGCACTACGTGGTGGCAGCCGAGTATCTCGATGATCTCGTGCGCACCAGCGAAGGCTGGCGGATCAAGTACCGCATCATCAATCCCATCTGGACCGAAGGCAACCGCGGGGTCGTGGCCCCCGACTTTGACAACTAGCCCGGACAACTAGCCCGGATCGGGCCAGCCTGCGTCAGCGTGGCGGGCGCACGGCGATGCCATTGGCCAGCATCAGCTCTTTGGCCTGCGCAATGGTGTGCTCACCGAAGTGAAAAATCGAGGCGGCCAACACGCCGCTTGCCCCGCCGTGAACCACGCCGTCGACGAGATGTTGCAACGAGCCGACTCCACCGCTGGCAATGACCGGAACATTCACGGCGTCACAGACCGCGCGTGTGAGAGGAAGATCAAAACCCTCGCGGGTGCCGTCGCGGTCCATGGACGTGAGCAGAATCTCTCCGGCTCCCCGACTCACCGCTTCTCGCACCCATACCAGAGCATCGATTCCCGTTGCCGTGCGTCCGCCGTGGAGAAACACCTCCCAGCCCGATCCGTCGGGGCGCTTCTTGGCGTCGACCGCACACACCACGCACTGCACACCGAACTCGGCCGCGATCTCATTGATCAACTCTGGCCGCTGCACCGCCGACGTGTTGACGCTGACCTTGTCGGCGCCGGCCCTCAACATGGATCTGGCGTCTTCGAGTGTGCGGATGCCGCCGCCCACGGTGAACGGAATGAACACCTCGGCCGCGGTGCGCTCGACCATGTCGATGGTGGTGTTGCGATTGTCCGATGATGCTGTGATGTCGAGAAACACCAACTCGTCGGCCCCCTGCTGGTCGTAGCGAGCGGCAAGTTCAACGGGGTCACCGGCATCGCGCAAGTCGACGAAGTTGACGCCTTTCACCACACGCCCATTCGTGACATCGAGGCAGGGAATCACACGCGCCACGTTCATTAACGACCCGCCTTGCGCACGATGTCGATGGCCTGCTCGACGGTGAAGCGGTTCTCGTAGATGGCCTTGCCGGTGATGACACCCGACACGTTGCTGATGTCGAGCAACGCGGCTATGTCGGCCAGTGTGCCCACGCCGCCACTGGCGATCAACGGCAACGGCGAGGTGTGCGCCGCGGCGCGAAGTCCCTCGACATCGGCACCCATCAGCATTCCGTCACGCGAGATGTCGGTGACCACGGCGCACGTGGCCGTGGGATACCACTGCAACGCCTCGCCCAATGAAACTCCCGACGCAGTTGTCCAGCCATCGGTGGCCAGATCACCATTGCGATGATCGAGACCGACGGCCACTGTCACGCCCACCTGCGAGGTGACGTCGGCAACCAGTTCTGGCTGGCGCACCGCCGCCGACCCCATCACCACTCGAGCCACCCCCAAATCTGACAGCACCCGGGCATCGGCCACGCTGCGAACACCGCCACCCACCTGCAGTTGTGCACGGCCGGCGATGGCCGCGGCGACACGTCCGATGACCGGCCGGTTCACGGGATCACCACCCTTTGCCGCATCGAGGTCAACCATGTGCACCCACGTTGCGCCGGCATCAACAAACGCCAACGCCACGTTCACGGGGTTGTCGCCGTACACGGTTTCGTTGCCGTAGTCGCCTTGTTGAAGGCGCACCACGTTGCCGCCCCGCATGTCGATGGCCGGATACACCACGAACGGCGTCATTGCGGGACGCCACATTCGCGAACGAAGTTGGACAACATCGCCAAACCGTCGACAGCCGATTTTTCGGGGTGGAACTGCGTGGCCACCACGTTGCCCCGGCGCACCACAGCCGTGAGGTCTGCACCGTAGTTGCACGTTGCCACGACCACCGCAGGGTCGACGGGCACGGCCGCGTACGAGTGCACGAAATAGACCCACGGGGTGTCGGGCAATCCGACGAACAGAGGATCGGCCACGGAGACGCGCAGTTCGTTCCATTGCATCTGGGGCCGACGCACGTGTTGCGGGATGCCTCGTACCGTTCCCGCGATCACACCGAGGCCGCGAGCCGTTGGATCTTCGTCACTGGCATCGAAGAGCATCTGCATACCGACACAGATGCCCATGAACGGCTTGCCGGAAGCCACTGACTCGTGGACAACCTCTTCGAGGCCGGCGGAACGCAATGCATCCATGCACGCACCGAATGCACCGACACCGGGCAACACCACACCTTGGGCGTCCCTCGCCACGCTCGCATCGC
>JBILKS010000108.1:0-5136 GCA_044376595.1 Ilumatobacteraceae bacterium
ATCACGGGCTTCGATATCGCGCACCAAGCGAACCTCGGTTCCCTTGGACAAAGTGGATGTGGTGAACGCAGAAGCCTCGGGCCCGTAGCACTGCACCGGTTTGGTGGGATGCACGGTTTCCGGTGTGTCCACCCCGATGAGGCGCACGGTTTCGTCACGCCCATCCACCTTCACTCTCACGGTGTCGCCGTCGGAAACAGAAACGACGACCCCCAGACCGGGAGTCGTCGTTTCCGAAGTACCGCATGCCCCCGTACTCAGACCCAGAAGGATCGTCAGCGTGGCGAGGGCTGATGTTCTCAGAGGCGCTCGATCAGCGTTCCGGTGCCGAGTCCGCCACCGCAGCACATGGAGATGATGCCGTAGCGGCCACCCGTGCGCTCGAGCTCGTACAGCGACTTGGTGAGGAGCAGTCCGCCGGTTGCGCCGAGGGGGTGGCCGATGGCGATGGCTCCGCCGTTGGGGTTGGTGGCCTCGATATTGGCGCCGGTTGCGCGCGCCCAGCCAAGGACAACCGATGCAAACGCTTCGTTGATCTCGAAGTTGTCGATCTGATCAATCGACAGTCCATTGCGCTTCAGCAGGTGCAGCGTGGCATCAATGGGTCCTTCGAGCATCAACACCGGATCCACGCCGACGAGACAGGTGTCGACGATGCGTGCCCGGGCCTTGAGGCCGAGAGCCTTGGCCTTCGACTCCGTCATCATGAGAACAGCCGAGGCACCGTCGGAGATCTGCGACGAGTTGCCGGCGGTGTGCACACCGTTCTCGCGGGCAACGGGCTTGAGTCCCGCAAGTGCCTCGCGAGTGGTGTCGCGGATGCCTTCGTCACGCGAGACCTTGTGGAAGGTGCCGGTGGGCTTGCCTTCTTCGTCAAGGTCGGGTGCATTGACTTCGACCCACTGTCCGGAGAAGCGATCTTCTGCCCATGCCTTGGCGGCACGTTGCTGGCTGAGGAGACCGAATGCATCGGTGTCGTCGCGGGTGATTCCGTACTTGTCGGCGATGCGCTCGGCGCCTTCGAACTGGCTGGTCATTTCGTACTGGCCGAAGTACGTCTTCGGAATCGGCACGCCAAGGCCCAACTTCTTGGACGAGTTGATTCCGATCGGGACACGGCTCATGATCTCGACACCGCACGCCATGGCGACGTCGACAACACCGCTGCCGATGAGTGATGTTGCGAGGTTGGTGGCCTGCTGCGACGAACCGCACTGTGTGTCGACGGTTGTGGCGGCAGTGGTGAGGGGGAGGCCGGCTGCAAGCCATGCGGTGCGTGTGATGTTGTAGCTCTGCTCGCCCACCTGGCTGACGCATCCACCGACGACTTGCTCGATGGCGGCCGGGTCGATGCCGGTTCGTTCAATGAGCGCCTTCTGTGCGATGCCGAGAAGTTCGGCAGGGTGGATGGTGGACAACCCACCGCCGCGGCGGCCGATGGGGGTACGGACTGCGTCGACGATGACGACTGCTTCTTGTGCGCTCATGGCGGCCATCTTACGCAGGTACCGTGGGAGACCTATGGGCCGCTCTGATCATTCGAATCCCCACGAACCCGTGCGTCTGATCCCGTCGATCACGCCGGCTCCGTACACGGCACATCACCGGTACTTCCACGTGGTGGGCAGTGCCGTGTGGGAGGCAACCGAGCCGTTCAGCAACGACTGGCACGTGCATTTCGTGGGGATGATGGGGGATTGCGCAGTGTGGGCGGTTGACGTACCCCACGGCATGGACCCGGCCGATGGCGCGGCGATCGACCTTTTCTCCTATCACGGGCGCGCGCACGAGCATGATTGGCTGGCAGCGGGCCGTGCGGTGCAACTGGTTGACTGGGCGCGCACGCATCGTTTTTGTGGACGTTGTGGCGAGCGCACCGAGCTTGCCAACAACGAACGGGCAATGCGTTGCACAGCGTGCGGTCTCACGGCCTTCCCGCGGCTCGCGCCGGCCATCATCACACTTGTCACGCGAGGCGAACCGGGTCCGAACCAAGAGGCATTGCTGGCACGCGGTGTGCAGTGGAAACAGCCGATGTATTCGTGCCTCGCAGGTTTCGTGGAGCCGGGTGAGACGCTCGAAGAGGCAGTTGTTCGCGAAACCTACGAAGAGGTGGGAATCACGGTGGGCGACGTGTCGTACGTGCGCAGCCAGCCCTGGCCGTTTCCTCATTCGTTGATGCTGGGTTTCCGCGCCACGTACCTTCACGGTGACATTGTGTGCGATCCGGCGGAAATCCTTGACGCGCAGTGGTACACGCGCGACACCATTCCCATGAT
Source organism: Ilumatobacteraceae bacterium (assembly GCA_044376595.1). Taxonomy (GTDB): domain Bacteria; phylum Actinomycetota; class Acidimicrobiia; order Acidimicrobiales; family Ilumatobacteraceae; genus F1-20-MAGs119. The sequence continues at coordinate 2,280 of JBILKS010000108.1, forward strand.
TCCGCCGGGGATTTCCATTGCCCGGCGCCTCATCGACATGTGGTTGAAATCGACAGGTGGTTGAACGACGGGCGTTGAGCGCAAGTAGTGTCGCCGCCATGAGCAACGATGCACATCCCGTCCCGCAACTCGGCCGTATCGGCCTGTGGACCTTTTCTCTCGAACTTCAGCCCATGGCCAAGTCGCAAGAGGCGGCGCAAGAAATCGAAGAGCTCGGCTTCGAGACGGTGTGGTTGCCCGAAGCCGTTGGTCGCGAAGCGTTCGCCGGCTCGGCTTTGGTGCTGGCTGCCACGAAGAAGCTGAAGGTGGCCACCGGCATCGCCAGCATCGCTGCGCGCACCGCCATGTCGATGCAGGCCGGTCAAAAAACACTCACCGAGGCGTTCCCCGACCGGTTTGTTCTGGGCATGGGCGTCAGCCACGGTCACATGGTCACCAAGTTGCACAAGTCGCCGTACGAAAAGCCCTACTCCACCATGGTCGAGTACCTCGACGCCATGGACAGCGTGCCCTTCATGGCTGCGACACCATCCACCCCCACGTACCGCGTGCTGGCAGCGCTCGGGCCGAAGATGTTGAAACTCTCAGCCGAGAGGTCCGCCGGAGCGCATCCGTACTTCACCACCCCCGAACACACGGCAACCGCACGTGAGATCCTGGGCAAGGGACCGCTGCTGGCACCCGAGCAGATGGTGATGTTCGAGACCGATGGTGACAAGGCCCGCGAGACGGCGCGCAAGTACATGAGCACCTATACGCGTTTGCCGAACTACGCCAACAACCTGTTGCGACTCGGCTTCACCCAAGACGACATCAGCAATCAATCTGATCGTCTGGTGGATGCAATCGTGTGCTGGGGGACCCTCGACACCATTGCCGCGCGCATCAAAGAACATCACGATGCCGGGGCCGACCACGTGTGCGTTCAGGTTCTGCCGCACGACCAAAAGGAACTGCCGTTGGCCGGGTGGCGCGAACTCGCGACACTTCTCAAGTAGTCGACTCAGACACAAGACAAAACCGTGGCGTACACAGATCTGTCGGGAAGCGATTTTCTTCGCGCATTGAACGAGGAGAATCTCCGTTTCGCGGAGGCTGCCCATCGCTCGGGGCTTGCGGCAGAAGTTGTTGCCTGTCCCGGATGGACCGTTGGTGATCTGGTGTTTCACATGGTCAAGGTGCAGAACATGTTTCACGGCATGCTCACCACGCCGGATGCCACCAGTCCGAAGGATTTGCCACGTCTCGGGCGAGGGGCGGACGGTGAAGCACTGCTTGCGCAGTTTCGCGAGGGCGCCGCACGGCTCGAAGCCGTGTTGGGAGCACTCGCTGACGACACACCGGTGTGGACGTTCACCGGTGGCGATGTTGCGCAGTGGGTGAAGCGACGTCAGGCGCAAGAGGTATTGGTGCACCGATTCGATGCCGAGACGGCAGGTGGATCAGTGGCCCCGGCCGACCCCGTGTTGTGTGCCGACGGTATCGACGAGATGTTGCACGTTTTTCTGCCCCGAATGAGCATGGAGAAGTTGTCGATGCAGGGCAGCGTGCACTTTCACTGCACCGACACCGACGGTGAATGGATGCTGACCCCCGTGGACGGGCGAGTCGTTGTGACACGTGAGCATGGCAAGGGCAGCGTTGCCCTGCGTGGGCCTGCACAGCTGTTGCTCCAGGTGTTGTGGCGTCGCACGAGTGCGGACGACGCGCTCGCACGCGGTGCGGAGATGTTCGGTGATCGTGCGGCGCTCGACGCGCTACTGGCCGGCCTGGTGGTTTAGCGCCGCTTCTGCGGGATGCCTGCCCGTTTCTTGGAGGGCTTCTTTTTTGGGTTGCCGGACGGCGCTCTCTTTGTCGATGTGGCAATGCGCTTCTTCGGCGGCGTGGTGACCGATGATTGTGCGGGCATCACGGAAGAGGTGCCGGTGATCGACTTGGCGTTGCCGATGTTGGTGGGGGAGACGGGCGCGGGCTCGGCGACATTGATCGAGTCGTTTGTGGCCAGCAAGAGCGAACCGTCGCGGCGCAGGAAACGAGCGTAGACAGAACTTGTTGAAGTGCCGGTTGCGGGCTGGTCGAGTTGCCACGTGATGGGTTGGCTCGGGACGGAAAAGATCCGTTGCTCTGTGAAGGTGGAGGAGTTGGACAATGCAACGGCAACCGCACCGGTCGGAGATTCGACATGAACAAGGACTTTGAGCGACGTGGTGGCGTGATCTGCGTCGTTGATGTGAATACCAACGGTACGTGGCGTAGTGAAGGTGAGCGTGTCGGTGGTGGTTGATCCAAAGAGATTGGTGGCCACGAATCTCACGTGGTACGTGATGCGCGTGGTGAGGTCTGGAAGGCGGAGAGGCATGGTGGCGATGTCGGTGTCGTCAATGGTTCCCACGTACTGCTCGCGGTAACTGTCGAACGTTGGGCTGGTGGAAACGAGAGCCTTGACGAAAGTCGTGGCTTCGTGGCTGTCGAATGTGCCCCAAACGGTGGCTGAGGTGGGTTGAACCCCGGCGATGCGAAGTCCCGACACGAGTGGTGCACCGCCGCGCGTGCGGAAACTCGATGGGCTGCCGAGCGCTTTGCCGAGATTGTTGGCAACGACCGCCCGAAAGGAATATGTCGTTGCAGTGTCGAGGTTGTCGAGGCTGAATGTCGCTGTGCCGTCTGCGGTGAGATGGGCCGTCGGGCTGTGCTGCACGGGACCATTTTCCGCGCGATATTCGATGTGTACCGCGACTTTCGTGGTCATGGTGGACACGTCGACAGAGATTGTGGCGGAACGTCGACCACTCGTTGCGGTGAAGCCAGTGATTGTTGGGGCAGCTCCCGTGGTGGTGGCGGTGAGAATCTTGCTGGA
>JBILKS010000109.1:0-5095 GCA_044376595.1 Ilumatobacteraceae bacterium
GCCCAGTCGCAGGGGTGGCCGCGTATTGCCGCGGGTGAACACACGCTCATCTGTGCGCCAACCGGAAGTGGCAAGACACTGACCGCTTTTCTGTGGTCGATCAATCAACTCACGGACGCTCCCGCGCTGCCACAGGGTGAGCGCACACGAGTGCTCTACATCTCGCCTTTGCGCGCATTGGCGTTCGACGTGGAGAAGAACCTTCGCTCGCCGCTCACGGGAATCGGTTTGGCTGCGGAACGACTCGGCGGGACCGTCAACGAGGTCAGCGTTGCGATGCGCACCGGAGACACTTCGTCGCGTGAGCGTCAGTCGTTGGTGCGCCGGCCACCGGATCTGTTGATCACCACGCCCGAGAGTCTCTACCTCATGCTCACATCGCAGGCACGCAAGACGTTGGTCAACGTCGACACGGTCATCATCGACGAAATCCATGCGCTGGCAGGCACCAAGCGCGGCGCGCATCTCATGTTGTCACTCGAGCGATTGTGTGAGATCACGCGCGTGGCTCCGCAACGCATCGGCTTGTCGGCCACGCAACGGCCTCTCGAAGAGACGGCGCGCTTTCTCGGTGGAAACGAGAACGGCTTGCCGCGTGAAGTGGCGATCATCGACGCAGGTGTCAGCAAGACACTCGATGTCGAGGTGATTGTTCCCGTCGAGGACCTCGGTGAGTTGTCGCAAGAACGCACGGAGTTGGTCAGTGGTCCGGCAACTGCCGCGCTCACGCCGCGCCGCGGAAGCATCTGGCCGAGCGTGTACCCGAAGGTGCTCGAGCTCATCATGCAGCACCGCAGCACCATCATCTTCTGCAACGCACGCCGCCAAGCCGAGCGATTGGCGGCCAAGTTGAACGAACTTGCCGAAGAACTCTCGCTCAGCGGCGTGAATCCCGGCGATGTCTTGGTGCGAGCGCACCACGGTTCGTTGGCTCGCGAGCAACGAGTAATCATCGAAGACCAACTCAAGCGTGGCCAGCTGCGGGCTTTGGTGGCCACCAGCAGTCTCGAGCTTGGTATCGACATGGGTGCGGTCGATCTGGTGATCCAGGTTGAGTCACCGGGTGCCGTGAGCCGAGGCTTGCAGCGGGTGGGTCGCGCGGGTCACTCGGTGGGTGAGCCCAGTCGGGGAAAGATCTTTCCCAAGCATCGCGCCGATGTGTTGGAGTCGGCAGTGGTTGCACGACGCATGGTGGAGGGCGGCATTGAGTCCACCCATTACTTGCGCAACCCGCTCGATGTGTTGGCTCAGCAGATCGTGGCCCACGTGGCTATTTCGGGTGAAGTGAAAACCGATGCGTTGCGCGCAATGGTGCGACGTTGTGCCAACTACGCAGACATCTCCGACGACATCTTCGACAATGTCCTCGATCTGCTGGCGGGACGCTATCCCAGCGAGGAGTTCAACGAACTTCGTCCACGCATCGTGTGGGATCGGGTCAACGCCACCGTTCGGGCTCGTGACGGAGCGCAACGACTCGCCGTCACAAACGGTGGCACCATCCCCGACCGTGGCCTTTTCGGTGTTTTCATGCCCGACGGCACGCGGGTGGGTGAGCTCGACGAAGAAATGGTGTACGAGAGTCGACCGGGAGAGACATTCCTCCTTGGTGCCTCCACGTGGCGTATCGAAGACATCACTTTCCAAAAGGTGATCGTCACTCCGGCTCCCGGCGAGCCGGCCAAGATGCCCTTCTGGCACGGCGATCAGTTGGGTCGCCCCGCCGAGTTGGGTGCCGCACTCGGTGCATTCCAGCGCACCATGCGTGAACTTCCCTTGGACCGGGCCTTGTCAGATTTGTCCACGCTGTACTTCCTCGATCCGTTGGCAGCGGGAAATGTCGTCAACTATCTCGCTGAACAGGCAGCCGCAACGGGTGTGGTGCCCGACGACAAGACCATCGTGGTCGAACGTTTTCGGGACGAACTGGGTGATTGGCGAGTGTGCATTCACACGCCGTACGGCACGCCGGTCCACGCGCCGTGGGCCATGGCAATCGAACGTCGCTTGCGCGAGCGCTTCGACATGCCGGTGGAAACCATGTGGGCCGACGACGGCATCGTGTTGCGTCTGCCTGAAGCCGTGGACAGTGTTCCGATCGAGGATCTTCTCGTTGATCCCGACGACATCGACGAGTTGGTGGTGACGGCGTTGCCCCAGACGTCACTTTTCGCGGCACGTTTTCGCGAATGCGCGGCGCGGGCCCTGCTGCTGCCGCGCCGCCGGCCAGACCAGCGAACTCCGTTGTGGCAGCAACGTCAGCGTGCCGCAGACTTGCTTGCCGTTGCGGCGAAGTATCCGACATTCCCCATCCTTCTCGAAACGAGTCGTGAGTGCCTGCAGGATGTCTTCGATGTTCCGTCGTTGCGCGACATCCTGGGCCGAATCCGGTCGCGCAAGATTTCGGTTGTCACTGTTGACACCGCGAAACCTTCGCCATTCGCACAGAGTCTGTTGTTCAACTGGATTGCGGCGTACATGTACGAAGGCGATGCACCCTTGGCCGAGCGCCGGGCCGCAGCCTTGTCGCTCGATCGTGATCTGTTGAACGATCTTCTCGGAGCAGAGGAACTGCGCGAGCTTCTCGACGGTGATGCCATTGCCGATGTCGAACTGACTGCGCAGTGTCTGGTGGAGGGGCGCAGGGCCCGCACAGCAGACGAGGTGCACGACATCCTGCGCAAGGTGGGCGATCTCACACGTTTCGACATCGAACTTCGTTGCGTCGATCCGAAAATGTCGTCGAGCGTCGACATGCTCATCACCGAGCGCCGCGCGATCGTGGTGTCGTTGGCCGGAGAAGAGAGAGTGGTCGCCGCACAAGATGCCGCTTTGTACCGTGATGCGTTCGGTTGTGCGCTGCCGCTCGGGTTGCCGCGTGAGTACACCGAACCGATGGCCCGTCCGCTGGAGTCCATCGTTGCTCGCTATGCACGCACGCATGCGCCGTTCACCACCGCGCAGTTGGCAGGACGTTTCGGGATCACTGAGTCGCGTGCGCTGGGTGCGTTGCGTGCTTTGGAACTGGATGGTCGGGTGGTTCTGGGTGAGTTCCAGCCCACCGGACTCGAGCGCGAATGGTGCGATGTCGAGGTTCTGCGTCAGATTCGGCGTCGGTCGCTTGCGGCTCTGCGTCGCGAGGTGGAGCCGGTTGAACAGGCCGCCTACGGGCGGTTCCTTCCTGCGTGGCACGGCATCGGCGCGGTGGATCTCGGACGTTCAGGCCGCGCATCCGGCCAGCGTGGCGGTGCCGAAGCGCTGATCGACGTGGTGCAGATGTTGCAGGGCGCCAGTGTGGTGGCCTCGACTTTGGAAAGTGAAGTGCTGGGGCTCCGCGTTCGGGGTTATCGCAGCGCTGATCTCGATGCGTTGTTCATGAGCGGCGAACTCGTGTGGGTGGGTGCCGGTGCCATCGGCTCGTCCGACGGGCGGATTCGGTTGTTCTTCGCCGATCAACTGTTGGATGTGCATCGTGCTTACGAACGTGGGGAATCACCCACGGGAGAACTGCACCAAGCCATTCGCTTGGCGCTGGCGCAAAGGGGTGCGAGTTTCTGGAACAACATCGTGGCCGCTACTCCGCAGGTCAATGATGCAGAACGTCTCGCGGCACTGTGGGATCTGGTGTGGGCGGGTGAGGTCACCAACGATTCTCTTGCACCGTTGCGTTCCATGACCGCGGGTGCCAGTACCGCTCGCCAACGCACCAATCGACGTGCATCGGGCCGGCCACGTCACATGCGCATGTCCCGAATGGGGCCCCCGGCGGGTTCCGGGCGATGGAGTCTCGTGTCGGATCTCACCGGTGACACCGCTGACAGCCCCACGGTGTCCGACACACAGGCGGCTCACCTGCTTGCCATGCAGTTGTTGGAACGACATGGTGTGCTCACTCGTGAGGCGGTGTTGGCAGAAGGGGTGCGTGGCGGTTTTTCGGGTGTGTACGGAGTGTTGAAGGTGTTGGAAGAGCGTGGCCAGGTCCGCCGTGGCTACTTCGTCGACGGATTGGGCGCTGCTCAGTTCGCCATGCCCGGGGCCATCGATCGCCTGCGCGACGTGCGCGACGCACCCGACACCGAGTTGCACCCCGAAGATGCAGAGCCACCACTGGTGTTGGCGGCAACCGATCCTGCACAACCGTACGGATCCGTCATTGCGTGGCCCGAGACTTCGGGTCGTCCTTCGCGCAGCGCACAAGCAATGGTGATTCTCGATCAGGGTGTTGCACTTGCCTGGTTCGACACGCGTTCGGGTCACCTCGTCACGTTCGGGGACCGTTGGGCGACGATGTCCGAAGCGCTGGTGACGTTGGTGAAAGATGGTCGCGCACGCGCGGTGGAAGTGCGCAAGGTGAACGGGGTGGCCAACAACGATCTCGATGGCGCAACACACGAGGCCTTGGGCGGTGCACTCTGTGCCGTCGGTTTCACCGAGGGCTACCGCGGGTGGGTTCTGCGCAGCTAGGTGCTTAGGCGGGCCTACGACGTTGCTTATGCGGGCCTGCGCCCGACGGCACGCAGGCCGGCCCAGGCGAGTGAAGCAAGTTGCTCGCCCACGGTGTCGGGGTCGATGGGCTGACCACTGCTGATGAGATGGCGAACCACGCCTTCGCTCATGCCGATGAGGGCGTGTGCCACCATGCGTTGGTATCCGGCGTCGACACCGGCTTCGATGAGCGGTGCAATCAACTCTGCCGCGGCCTTTTCTACTTTCTGGGCAACGGCAGCAAACTCCTCATCGCGTCGTGTGCCGCCACCGAAAAGGAGAGAGAAACCATCGGGGTCGTTGGCTACCCAGCGGAAGTAGGCAACCATGCCCGAAGCGGTTTGTTCCTTGCCCGATGGCGACGACTTGGTGGCGCCCTGGAGTGCGGCGATCATGGAATCGCCCACGGCCTCGAGCGTTGCGGTGTACAGCGCACGCTTCGAAGCGAAGTGCTGATAGAGCACCGGCTTGGTGACGCCGGCGACATCGGCCACGTCGTTCATGGACGTGGAGTGATAGCCACGCTGTGCGAAAACCTTGAGGGCAACCGTGAGCAACTGCTCGCGTCGCTCAGCCGCGCTGAGGCGTGTCGACACGATGCTCACAGCCC
>JBILKS010000110.1:0-5087 GCA_044376595.1 Ilumatobacteraceae bacterium
CCCGTATCATCCCGCCTGACGGGACATGCATGACATCCGTACTTATGCTCGCAAGGTGCATTTGTCCCGAACCAAATCATCCCGAGTCTGGGCCCTCGCTCTCGCCGCCATTGCTGGGTTCGCTATTAGTTCGATGTGTGCCGCAGAACGAGTCGTCGCAGACGAGATTCGTCGATGGGACACGTGTGCAGACCTGACATGGAAAATCGACGCAACAGGCAACAGTGCGGCGACACAACGCACCATGCGACGGGCCGTGCGCCAATTCGTTGTGGCTTCTGGATTGAAGTTTCGTTTTGCGGGTATCGCCGGCGCAGGAGAGTTCGATGCTCCGCCGCGCAACACCCTCGTTCTCGGTGTGCGCGCCGATCTGGTGGGTACCGGTATTGCAGGACTCACATCGGTGTCGTACGTTTCCGAGGAGGGAGCAGGGAAATTGATTTCGGGCGTCAGGGTGGCGATCAACCCTCAGGTCGCACAGCGCAGTGTCTCGGGCTTGCCCGATCTGATGCCGGTGCTCCTCCACGAACTGGGTCATGTCGCTGGACTCGACCATGTGGACGACAAAGCCGACTTGATGTACCCCTACATCGTCAACGTGAGCAGGTACCGGCCGCGCGACGTGGCAAAGATGCGGGCAGTTTCGCAGATGATGGCGTGCCCTGGCACAGGATTGCCCGGTCGCTGAGCAACTAGTCTTTCCTCAGCGTTCTTGGCCCACACGCGGGCTGGGGGTGAAGGGGGGATACATGTCAATCGACACATCGCAGGCGGAGCATCGGGGTCTGTCGAATCTGGAGGTGCAAGACGATCCGTATCCCTACTACCAACAGCAAATGTCCAAGTGCCCCGTGTGGCACGAGCCGGACATCAACCTGTACGTGGTCGGAGGCCATCCCGAGGCCCGCGAGACACTGGGCGATCTGAACACGTTCTCCAGCAAGCCAGCCGCCGGCAATCGGGCCGTGTCGCCCGAGGTGATCATGGCCTACATGGGTGTCCTGCAGGAGAAGGGTTGGATGCACACACCCATCCTTCAGCGTGTCGATCCGCCCGACCACGGACGATCGCGCAAGATTCTGAATCGGGTGTTCACTCCCGCGCAGGTCAAGGCGTACGTTCCCGAGATCGAGGACATCACCAACACCTTGATCGACAAGATGCTGGCCACGGGGGAGTGCGAGTTCGTGCGTGATTTCGCTCTTCCGCTGCCCGGTATCTTCATTTCGCGCCACCTCGGTTTGGACGATGCGCAGTACCCCACGTTCCGACGTTGGGCCGAGGCGATGTTGTCGCTCGCTCAGCGCAACAACATGACCGTGGAAGAGGCCATCATCGAGGCCAACATCGAAGTGGAAGAGCAGCACTTTGTGGTCGCCGAGTTCGAGAAGCGCCGCCAGAACCCCGGTGGAACCGATCTCATCTCGCTCATCGTCCATGCGCACGGCGAGGATGAAGAGCCCTTCACCACGAACGAGTTGATCACGTTGATGCACCAGTTGATCACCGGTGGATTCGAGACCACCACAGGAGCCTTGTCGTCGGCAATGTGGTTGCTGCTCGAGAACCCCGACCAGATGGAGTTGTTGCGCAACGATCGCTCGTTGATGGGCAACTTCATCGAGGAAGTACTTCGTTACGACGCCCCGGTGCAAGGTTTGTGGCGCAGCGTCACCTGCCCCGCGCAGGTGGGAGGTGTGGAGATTCCCCAGGGCTCACCGGCGATGGTGCGCTTCGGTGCGGCAAACCGCGACCCTCGGGTGTTCGACAACCCCGACGTATTCGACATCACCCGCCCGAATGCCAAGAACCACGTCTCGTTCGGCTTCGGGGTGCACTTTTGTCTGGGTGCCGCGCTGGCTCGGCAGCAGATGTCCAGTGCTTTCAGCCTCATCCTCGACCGGGTGAGCCACATCGAATACGCCCGACCCCTCGAGGGGCCGCTCCACGAGCCGAGTTTCTTTCTCCGACCCATGCGAGAGTTGCCCCTGCGGGTACGGTAGATACAACAACTGTGACGGAATAAGGAGGGTTTTCCATGAGCAGAGAAGAACTGGTGCGCATGACCAAGCGCACGATTGAGGCGCTGAAAGAGCACAAGGGTGAACTGGTCGACCAGCATCTCCGCGTGCCCGTCGAGTACTACTTCGACCAAGATCGCTGGCAGACCGAGGTCGACCGGATCTTCAAGCGTCTGCCGCTGGTGCTTGGTTTTTCGTGTCAAATGACCGAGCCGGGTTCGTACTCGGCCGTCACTGTTCTCGGAGTTCCCGTGCTCATGGTGCGTGGCACCGACGGTCAGGTTCGGGCGTTTCTCAACGTGTGTCGTCACCGTGGTGCCCAGGTGGCCGAAGACGGTTGTGGCCAAGCCCGACGGTTCGCGTGCCCCTACCACGCATGGACCTACGACACACAGGGTGATCTTGTGGGCGTGTTCGAAGCTGAGGCATTCGGAGACATCGACCGCAACACCCATGGTCTCACCCCGTTGCCCGTGACCGAGCGTGCCGGACTGGTGTGGGTCACTCTCACGCCCAACTCCACGCTCGACATCGATGCCTTCTTCCACGGCTACGACGAGGTGCTCGAACATCTCGACTTCGCCAACTGCCACCATGCCGGCAGCCAGTCCATCAAGGGCGCCAACTGGAAAGTTGCCTACGACGGATATCTCGACTTCTACCACCTGCCCATCCTGCACAAGAACACTTTCGGCCCCGACACATCGCCGAAGTCGCTGTTCGAAGCATGGGGTCCGCATCAGCGCCTGATGGCACCCGACAAGCGCACGTCGGTGCAGACACTCGAAGGCGTTCCGGAAGATGAATGGCCCGTGGACAAAATGGTGTTCGGCGTGTGGACCATCTTCCCGCACATTTCCATCGCCGCGTTCGACGCCGCAGGCAAGGTGTACATGATTTCGCAGCTCTTCCCGGGTGACAATCCCGACGAGTCGTGGACGACGCAGCACTTCCTGCATACCCAGCCACTCACCGACGAGGTGAAGGAGTCGATGGTGGGTCGGATGGAGTTCATGGTCAAGGTCGTCGAAGACGAGGACTACAAGACCGGCCGCGAGATTCAGCGCGGTCTGAAGAGCGGGGCCATGAAAGAGGTTGTCTTTGGTCGCAACGAAGGCGGCACGCAGGCATTCCACAAGTGGGTGCAGGCTCTGGTCGAGGCCGATGATGCGGCGTTGAACGACATCTTTGCCAGTGGCGTCGGAACCAAATCCAACTGATCCCGTCGAACTGAACCCGGAGCAACATGTTCAACTATCAAGACACTTTTCACGTCGGCGTGCGTGTTCCTGACATTGCGGCGGCAATGGAGGAGCTCGGCAAGGGGCTGCAGGTCACATGGGCCGAGATGCAGACCCGCGAGCAGGCTGCATGGCTTCCCGGCAAGGGAAAGGTCACCTTCCCCTTGAAGTTCACCTATTCGGCTGAAGGCCCGCAGCACATCGAGCTGTTGGAAAGTGTCCCAGGGTCGCCTTGGTACGGCGCTGACGCACCGGGCGTGCACCACATGGGCATCTGGGTCGACAGTGTTCCTGAAACCACCGAGCGGCTGATTGCCGAGGGTTGGACGCTGGAGATCGCTGGTTTGCCGCCCGAAGAGGGCTACGGAGCATTCAGCTACGTGCGCTCGCCAACGGGCTTTCTTCTCGAGCCGGTCACGCGAGCCGCGTTGCCGATGTTCGAGAAGTGGTGGGCCGGCGGCTCTCTCGGCTGAGTCCGATTACTGTTCACTCATGCGCACCCTGAAGCGGCGCCTCCTTTCCATTGCGGGTGTGTGCACCCTCGCGGTGGCGATGCTCGGTTTGTGGCCGGTGTGGCTGGTGGGTTCGGTGTTCTTCGACATCGTGCGCGGAAAGTTCCGTTGCCCCACCGCACGTCTCCTCGCCTTTGCCACCTGCTGGGCCTGGATCGAAGTGGGCGGAGTGGTGGCCAGTGCGGTGTTGTTCGTTGCCGGACAGAGGAACAATCGCAACGCTCACTATGGTCTGCAGCGCTCGTGGGCCGGTGCCTTGATGTCGGCGCTGCGCTGGACCGTGGGACTGCGTGTGCATGTGCGCAATCCGGAGGTGTTGCGGCCGGGTCCGGTGATCGTGTTGTCTCGCCACGCCAGCCTTGCTGACTCGCTGGTATCGGCATGGGCCGTGGGCAACGTTGCCAAGTTGCAGCCTCGCTATGTGCTGAAGCGTGAACTGATGAGTGACCCGTGTCTCGACATTGTCGGCCATCGATTGCCGAACTATTTCCTCGATCGTGGCTCGAACAACCAAAGCGAAGAACTGCGCGGTTTGGCTCAACTCGGGTCCAATCTGGGGGAGCACGACGTGGCGGTCATCTTCCCCGAGGGAACGCGGACGAACGCGGCCAAGCGACAGAGGATCCTGGATGAGATGGCCAAGCGCAGTCCCGAGCGCGCTGAGCGACTCGCATCCCTGCGCCATTTGCTGCCCCCGAAGCCCTCGGGCGCATTGGCGTTGATGGAAGCAGCTCCACATGCCGACATCGTGATTGCCGGGCACACCGGTTTTGATGGTCTCGGCACGTTCCGCGGCATGTTGCGCCGGCTCGAGAATGGTGGCGGTGCGGGTGAGATGTGGTTCGTGCGTGTGCCGCGCAGCGCGGTGCCCTCTGACGGTCTGACTCGTTGGTTGGACGATCGATGGGTCGAGCTCGACCGTGCGGTGGCCGATGAACTCGAGAAAGATGAGCAACATGACCGGTAGTGCAGATGTCCTCGTAGCCAGTGCGATTGCGATTGCGATCCTGATGTTCGGAACGTGGCTGTTGAGCCTGGTGCTGAAGAACGCATCGATCGTCGACATCGTGTGGGGGTCGGGGTTCGTTGTCGTCGCGTGGGTGTCGTTTGCAGTGGCTGACGGTGACAGTGCGCGCAAGTGGGTGCTGGCGGTTCTCGTGTCCCTGTGGGGGCTGCGACTCGCGGGCTATCTGGCAAAGCGCAATATCGGCCATGGCGAGGACTATCGATACAAGGCGATGCGCAAACACTGGGGGCCGCGTTTTCCCATCATCTCGCTCGTCACGGTCTTCTTGCTCCAGGGCATGCTCATG
>JBILKS010000111.1:0-5080 GCA_044376595.1 Ilumatobacteraceae bacterium
CGGCGCCGGTGATCCGGGCGAATTCGTTGGACCAGAACCCGAAGGTGCGGCACTGCACGACATGGGCTTCGGCTGGAAGAACTCGATGGGCAAGGGCCACGGTGTCGACACCATCACCAGCGGCATCGAAGGAGCATGGACCACCAACCCCATCGCGTGGGACAACGACTACTTCACGATTCTCCTGGACAACGAGTGGGAACTGACCAAGAGTCCGGCGGGCGCACAGCAATGGACACCGAAACGCGGTGCGCTGGCGAACACCGTGCCCGATGCGCACGACACAGCGCTTCGCCACGCACCCATGATGACCACTGCCGACCTCGCACTGAAGTTCGACCCCGAGTACGCCAGAATCTCGCGCCACTTCCACGAGAACCCCGCCGAGTTCGCCGATGTGTTTGCACGCGCCTGGTTCAAGCTCACCCACCGCGACATGGGCCCGAAGAGTCGTTACCGCGGACCACTCGTGCCGAATGAAGATCTCATCTGGCAGGATCCGATTCCGGCGGTTGACCACCCTCTTGTCGATTCCGCCGATGTCGTCCGCCTGAAGTCTGAGATTCTCGATTCGGGCCTCGACGTGTCGCAGCTCGTCTCCGCCGCATGGGCTTCGGCATCCACGTTCCGGGGTACCGACAAGCGCGGTGGAGCCAATGGTGCTCGCATTCGCCTCGCCCCGCAGAAGGACTGGGAGGCCAACAGCCCGGCCGAGCTGCGCAAGGTGCTCGATGCGTTGGAAAAGGTGCGCGACGAATTCAACGCTGCACAGATCGGTGGCAAGAAGATCTCCCTTGCCGACCTGATCGTTCTCGGTGGATGCGCTGCCGTGGAGAAGGCCGCCAAAGACGCGGGAGTCAACATCGAGGTGCCATTCACCCCGGGACGCACCGACGCCACCCAAGAACACACCGACATCGACTCCTTTGCAGTGCTCGAGCCCACCTTCGACGGTTTTCGGAACTACACCGCTCCCCACAACTCGTCCAAGGCGGAACAACTTTTGTTGGAGAAGGCAAATCTGCTGACCCTTTCGGCTCCGGAAATGACGGTGCTGGTGGGAGGCATGCGAGCACTCGGCGCCAACCACGATCAGTCGACCACCGGAGTGTTCAGCGCCACACCGGGAGTGTTGACCAACGACTTCTTCGTCAATCTCACCGATATGTCGACGGTGTGGATGCCCACCGACGCCAGTGAAACCTCCTTTGAGGGTCGCGACCGCTCTTCAGGCAAGGTGAAGTGGTCCGCCAGCAGGGTCGACTTGGTGTTCGGATCCAACTCGCAGTTGCGGGCTCTCGCCGAGGTTTATGCCGCCGACGGCGCCCAGCAGAAGTTCGTTCGCGACTTCGTTGCGGCGTGGACCAAAGTGATGAACCTCGATCGATTCGATCTCGGCTGATCAGTCGACAAAGAACCGGCTGCGGATCTCGCGGTTCGGTCCGTACACGGGCTCGTCACGAACCGTGAGGTACATGCGGTTCCACGATCCCGTGGGAGCGTGCGACATCAGCAGGTCGCGCATGGCGAGATAGTTGGGATGCACAAAGTGTGCGGCAAGTGATGCTTCGTCGTCCCAGAGTTCGTAGACCTGAATGCGGCACGGGTCGCACGGGTCGGGTGCAAAGCAATATGCCTGGCAACCCGGCTCGTCGTCCCGTGTCGCTTTCTGGATGGGAGCAGAGGCGCTGACTGCGGCGTCACGCACTTCTTGGCTGGCGAAATCGAGCTGAGCTGCAACAACAATCATGGCGACTCAATCACAGCAACTGTCGCGCCACCCACACGAGCGGCACTTGAAGTGTGCATGCTCGGGCGTGAGACCGGATCCGCACAGCGGGCATTCCGGGAAGGTTCCATAACGGGCCCGGCACATGTCGAATTGCTGAACCGGATCCTGAACTTCTGGGGCGGCTTGTCGAGACGAATCCATCGCGACATTGTTGCCCATCCGGTCGCCGGAGGCAGGGATCGCACAGTGCTCAACGTTCGAGACGCTTGGCGAAGCTGAGGTCGTGTCCACTGGGGTCGTAAATCGGAAACATCCTCTCGCCCCACGGTGCATCTCGAGGGGGTGCCTGTGGCTGCAAGCCCGCTGCAAGCACCCGTTGGTACAGGGCGTCGACATCGTCGACATGGAAGATGGCTCGGCCCCATCCGGCGTGGACATCTTCTCCACGGGAGACCCGCACGAGATTGACGAAGCATCCACCCGCACCCATGGTCACGAATTCCGCATCCGAGTCGCCAAACACAAGATCGAAGCCGATCACCGCGTAGAACGCCATGGAGTCGGCCATGCTCAGCGTATTCAGCGTGATGGCGTTGAGCGTGATGCCACTGATCACGTCACTGATCGATTGCCCATTGGCCACAAAACCACTCCTTCGGACGTTTGACGCCAAGGTTAGGCTGGCTTCGCCCAAGGTTCCCGAAAGGATGCCCGTGACACGCGTTCCACTTTCCATTCTCGATCTCGCATCGATCGGCGATGGCGAGTCGGTGCGCGAGAGCCTTGAAGGTTGCGTCAAGGTTGCTCAACACGCCGAGCAACTGGGCTTCACACGCGTGTGGTACGCCGAGCACCACAACTCCGAAGCCATTGCCTCGTCGTCACCTGCGGTTCTGATTGCCCATGTTGCGGCCCACACCTCCACCATCCGCTTGGGGTCGGGCGGCGTGATGCTGCCCAATCACTCACCGTTGGTCATTGCCGAGCAGTTCGGCACATTGGCAACACTTCACCCCGGACGCATCGATCTGGGCCTCGGCCGTGCGCCGGGCACCGATCAGAACACGGTGCGCGCAATGCGTCGCGATCCGAACGCCGCGGAGAACTTCGCCCAGGATGTCGCCGAGCTGCGCGGACTCCTCAGCGACACCTCGCCTCTCCAGAACGTCATGGCCACTCCCGGACGCGGAACCCATGTTCCGTTGTACATCCTCGGCTCGTCGTTGTTCGGAGCGCAGATGGCCGCCGCTTACGGCCTCCCCTACGCATTTGCATCCCACTTTGCACCGCAGATGCTGCACGATGCCGTGCGCATCTACCGCGACCGCTTCCGTCCGTCGACGCAACTCGCTCAACCACATGTCATCGCAAGCATCAACGTGATCGCAGCCGACACCGAGGCGTCAGCGCAGAAGCAGCTCGAGCGCCGTCGGCGTGTTTTTGCCAAGGCGCTTTTCAGCCCGCCCGGCAGTCGCCTGACCGACGAACAGGCCGAAGAGGTCTTGCGCTCACCCCGCGGTGCCTATCTCGACCAGATCTTCACCTACTCCGCAGTGGGCACACCCGACATGGTGAAGAACAAGCTCGCCGACTTCGAGGCAAGTGTCCAGCCGGACGAAATCATGACCGTTCACCACGCCGACTGCACCGCCAACCGCCTCAGGTCGCTCGAGTTGCTGGCAGAGGTCACGGATTTGGCCGGCAACGCCGTGGCGGCGATCGCCTGACGACACCCGGCAATTCACTCCCTGCCACCACTAACCTTTCCACACTGTGGGATCAGACCAGACCGCCGGCCCCGAATCGGTGGAACTTGTCCGGCAGTTGACTGCCGACAACGGAAACAATGGTGATGCCCATTCCGACGACGAAGAGGTCCATCACGGTCACAAGACCCAGGTGGGAACCGCGGCTCTCGCGCTCGGCGCATTGGGAGTGGTGTACGGAGACATCGGAACCAGCCCGCTCTACGCACTGAAGGAAGCGTTCACCGAAAAGTCCCACGTGATGACGGTCGACCGCATCAACGTGTATGGCGTGTGTTCCTTGGCTTTCTGGTCCTTGATCCTGATCATCTCGATCAAGTACCTGTTGTTCGTGATGCGCGCCGACAACCGTGGCGAGGGCGGCATCCTTGCCCTCACCGCGCTGGTGATGCCCCGCAAGGGCAAGAACGCCACCAAGACCGTCACCAAAACAGGAATTCTCGTGTCGCTCGGCGTGTTCGGCACCGCACTTCTCTACGGCGACGGCATCATCACGCCGGCCATCTCGGTGTTGAGCGCAGTCGAAGGCCTCGAAGAAGTGTCAACGTCTTTCGCCGACTGGGTGATCCCCATTGCGATCGTGATCTTGGTGGGTCTGTTCCTCGTGCAAAGTCGGGGAACCGGCACCGTGGGCAAGGTGTTTGGCCCGGTGATGATGGTGTGGTTCGCCACCTTGGCGTTGCTCGGGCTGTCGCAGATCGTCAACGCGCCCGGCATCATCGAGTCCGTCAACCCCTACTACGCGGTGCAGTACTTCACCCACGAGACCAGCAAGGCCTTCTTGTCATTGGGCTCGATCTTTCTCGTGGTGACCGGAGGCGAGGCCCTGTACGCGGACATGGGGCACTTCGGTCGTCGTCCCATCACCTGGGGCTGGTACGGAATGGTGTTGCCGTCGTTGGTTCTGAACTACTGGGGCCAGGGAGCATTTCTGCTGGAAAATCCGCAGGACATCGAGAGCGTGTTCTTCCGCATGGCTCCCGAGCCGTTGCTCCTGCCCGTCGTGTTGCTTGCCACGTGTGCCACCATCATCGCTTCCCAAGCGTTGATCTCGGGCGTGTTTTCCTTGACAGCCCAAGCCGTGCAGATGGACTATCTGCCCCGTATTGCCATTCGCCACACCTCGCAGGCCCATTCCGGACAGATCTACGTACCGCTCGTGAACTGGGTGTTGATGTTTGCCTGCATCGGATTGGTTCTCGGCTTCCAGACCTCCAGCAACCTCGCCGCGGCATACGGCATTGCGGTCACCATGACCATGGCCATCACCACTCTCATCTTCTTCCGGGTGCTCACCGACAGATGGGAATGGAGTCGACTGAAGGCAATGGCCGTCTGCGGCCCGATGTTCGTGATCGAGCTGGGATTTCTCGGAGCCAACTTGATCAAGATTCCCCATGGCGGATGGTTTGCCTTGGCGGTGGGCTTGATCCTGATGGTTCAGATGCAGACCTGGCGGCGTGGCCGGGCACTTGTGGCCCAACGCATTCACCGCGCCGAGCAGGACATCGTCGATGTTCTCGACGAAACCGAAGACATCAAGCGTGTGGTCGGCACCGCGGTCTTCATGTTCAAAGATCTT